>CAUHBX010000231.1 GCA_959604475.1 uncultured Eubacteriales bacterium | reverse complement strand
TACTCACGAATTTGCGGTATGAGTAACAGATGCTGCATTATTAAACCTGGAGGGAATATAGAGCATATTTATTCGGAGCTTTATACAGTAAAGGAGGAGAGGAAAGAAGCCTATCTTAAACTGAAGGTTTTGGAGCTTCTTATGTTTTTGAGCGATTTGGAATTTGACTGCTGCTCCTGCTTTTATTCTGGTGAGTATATAGAAAAGGTCAGGGCAATAAGGGAATATATACAGGCTGACCCATGCTGCCACCACACCCTAAATGAGCTTTCAAGGTCATTTGACATACCGCTTACAGCAATGAAAAAGTGCTTTAAGAGCATTTATGGAACCACGATATACGCTTATTTCAGGCACTGCCGGATTGCCTTTGCTCTGGAGCATCTTAAAAAGGACAGCAGCGTTTCGGAGGCCGCGGAAGCCGCAGGCTATGAAAATCCAAATAAGTTTTCCACGGCTTTTAAGGATGAAATGGGCATTACCCCAAGCGAGTACAAAAGAAGTGTCCGATTGGATAGGAAAAAGTCCGATAGGTAATAGACAAGAGACGTCCGGATAAATATAATTATTCCCATAGGTCGTTATAAACGGTTTATTTTTTAGATAAAAAGTTAGCGATAACTAACTAAAGGAGGAATTATTATGAAGAAAAAAAGACTGATGACAGGCCTGTTTGCCGCTGCAGTGGCAGTATCAATGGCTCTTTCAGGCTGCCAGTCCACGTCTCAGGAGTCTCAGAACACAAATAACGTACAGGATGAGCAAAGCGGTGAGGCCGTGTTTGCCTCAGGCAGCGGGACGGCCGATGACCCGTGGGTTATTGAAAGCGCCCAACAGCTGAACCTTATGCATGAGCATTTAGACGGACATTACATATTGGGGGCCGATATAGACCTTGCGGATTTCGGCGGTTTTGAGCCAATCGGAGTATTTGAGCCATTAAGTGAAGAGGAGGATGAGACTGCTCTTCCTGAGGCTGCGTTTACAGGCAGCTTTAACGGAAACGGTCATAAAATATCAAACATTACTATAGAGGCCGGGGACAAAAGCGGAGTGGGGCTGTTCGGTGCAGTCAGCGGAGTCGGCTCCGGAGTGACTAATCTGGAGGTTGAGAATATAACGGTTGACGGCGGAATGTACCTTGGCGGCGTTATAGGCTTTGCTGATTGGGACGCAAAGGTAGACTCTATTACGCTCAGCGGTGATAATAATATTACAGGGACGTTTTTAGTCGGAGGAATTGTCGGAGCGGCGCATTGCCCCGAAATTACAAACTGCACAGCCGAGGCTAACGTTGTTCTTAACGGCGACAAAGCGCAGGGTGCAGGTATTATTGTCGGCGGTGCCGAGCAATGCAATATTGTGAACTGCTCAGCCATAGGAGGAAGCGTAACAGCGACCGGCAGTGCAAGCCTCAGCATCGGGGCTATGGCAGGCTGCGCACAGGAAAGCGAATATGTTGAAAACTGCATGGCGGAGAATATTACGGTAAGCGCGCCGGCTGATTCATATATGATAGGCGGGCTGTTGGGCCATGCCGGGCGTTCTGACGGAAATATGACTGAAATTAAAGGCTGCACTGTCAGAAACGTAGCTATAACCGCTGATAATTCGGCTGAAAGGATAGGAATGATAGTAGGAAGCGGATTTTATGGGGCAATTTATAAAGAATATTATCCCGAACCCCTCGCGTTTGCGGTTTCTAACTGCACAGCGGAAGGCAGCATTGACGGAGGAAGTATTGTCGGCGCAGCGGCAGGATACACCTACAATAACTCAACGGTCGAAAGCTGCACAGCAAGTGTTTTGATTAACGGCGCAGACAGCAATATCCTTATCGGAGGAACAAGCGAGACGAACTCGGTGGACACACTTAATTAAAAAAATGGCAGTCACATTTACTGTGACTGCCATTTTTTATATGTCTTTAAATACCGCTCCCTCAGCGGCCGATGTTACAAGCTTTGAGTACCGTTTCAAATAGCCTCCGACATTGCGCTTTGGCGGGCCGCTCCATCTCTGGCGGCGCAGGCTTATTACTTCCCCGTCAACAAGCAGATTAAGACTGCGTTCCGGAATATTAATTTCAATTAAATCCCCATCCTCAACAAAGGCTAATAGCCCGCCTTCCGCAGCCTCGGGAGAAATATGGCCGATAACTGCTCCATGGGAAACGCCGGAAAAGCGCCCATCGGTAATAAGGGCCACATGACCGTCAAGCCCCTGTCCTGCAAGCACAGCGGTAGGGGTAAGCATCTCCTGCATTCCCGGCCCGCCCTTTGGTCCCTCATACCTGATTACAACTACGTCGCCTTTTTTGACCTGTCCGGCGAGTATACCGTGTGCGGCGTCCTCCTCACTCTCATATATTTTAGCCGGGCCTGTGTGGACAAGCATGTTTTCAAGGACAGCCCCCTGCTTGACTACAGCGCCGTCAGGACAAAGATTTCCCTTAAGCACAGCAAGGCCGCCGTCACCTCGCCACGGGTTCTCAAATCTTCGGATTACTGTCCCGTCGGCGCCTGCGCTTTCCTCAAGAATATCCTTAAGGGGCCTGTTTGTTACGCCTACAGTACTGCCGTTTATCAGGCCGTGCTTGTAAAGCTCCTTTAAAATAGCTGATATTCCGCCGGCATCATATAAATCCTCCATATATACAGGCGCTGCTGGATTTATTTTGCACAGCTGCGGCGTTTTTCTGCTTATTCCGTCAATATATTCAAGGCTCAGCTTAATTCCAAGCTCGTGTGCAATTGCCGGTAAATGCAGCATTGTGTTTGTTGAGCAGCCTATGGCCATTTCGGCATGAAGGGCATTGTCAAAGGCTTCACTGGTAAGTATGTCGCTTGGGCGGCGGTTCTCACGCAGCACCTCCATAACCTGCATGCCGGCGGTTTTGGCAAGCCGCCTTCTTTCAGATGTTATGGCAAGTATTGTGCCGTTTCCGGGAAGCGCCAGTCCCAGAACCTCGCTCAGGCAGTTCATGGAATTTGCTGTGTACATTCCCGCACAGGAGCCGCAGCCGGGGCAGGCATGGTCCTCAAACTCCTTTAAGTCCCTGTCTGTGTATTCTCCTATGCTGTATTTTCCTACGGCCTCCGTCAGGTCGGTTCCGGCAACCCTTCGACCGCCTACCTTGCCGGCCTGCATAGGGCCTCCGCTGACGAATACGCAGGGTATGTTCAAACGGCAGGCCGCCATAAGCATACCGGGGACAATTTTGTCGCAGTTGGGTATGAATACGGCTGCGTCAACGGGGTTTGCCATCAGCATCGCTTCTATACTGTCGGCTATTAGCTCCCTGCTTGGCAGGGAATATTTCATTCCGATGTGGTCCATGGCAATGGCGTCGCATACGCCGATTGTATTAAACTCAAATGGGACTCCGCCGCCCATTCTTATTCCTGCCTTTACTGCTTCGGCTATATCATTCAGATGAACGTGTCCCGGCACAAAATCATTTTTTGAATTTACAACAGCCACAA
>CAUHBX010000230.1 GCA_959604475.1 uncultured Eubacteriales bacterium | reverse complement strand
TGATATTCAAAAGTTAACGAATTGTGCAGAATATAAAAACTTAAAAAATTATATGGGCCGCCCCTAAAGGGCGGCTTTTAAATATTTTATTTTTCCCCTTGACTCTTACACTGTGTCATAGCTTATGATATATTTGAGCTCAGGAAAACACATATATGTGAGGTGGTTTAAATGTTGAAAATAGGAGATTTTTCAAAGCTGGCAAGAATCAGCATAAGGATGTTAAGACATTACGAAAAGATAGGATTGCTGAAACCAAATGAGGTGGATGATTTTACAGGTTACAGATACTATAGTGTCGAGCAGCTGACTGAGGCTAATCGTATAACATCCCTTAGAGAGCTTGGATTTGGTCTGGCAGACACGGCCAAAATACTTAAAGAATACAATAATCCGGAGGCCCTTTCAAGGTTTCTTGAGGTAAAGTATGAAGAAGTAAAGACTCAAAGAGAAGATATAGCCCACCGCCTTATGCTGATTGAGACTACGATTGAAAGACTGAGAAAGGACGGAAAAAGTATGGAATATAATGTTACAGTTAAGACCTTCCCCGAGAGATATGTTGCGAGTGTCAGAAAGGTAATTCCTTCATACAACTTCGAGGGTGATTTATGGGAGATTTTGAGAAAGGAAACAATGGATATGAACCTTCAGATAGACGACCCATGCTATTCTATGGCAGTTTTCCATGATGAAGGCTATAAGGAAAGTGATGTTGACGTTGAAATCCAGATGTCTGTAAAGGGTAAATATAAGGATACAGAAAATGTTAAGTTTAAGTCTGTACCGTCAGTAGAGGCTGCCACAGTTATATATAAAGGAAGCTACGATAATATTACCGAGGCAAACGGTGCGGTTGCCAACTGGGTAAACGACAACGGATATGATTTCAGCGGCACGATGTTCAGCATCTATCATGTCAGCCCTGCGCAGACCAGAAATCCTGATGATTATGTGACGGAGGTTTGCTGTCCAATTAAGTCAATTAAATAACGAACTAGACCAAAGGCCGGATTTTTATACCGGCCTTTTCTAATGCGGTTTTAAATTTCTTAGTATTGACATATAAATCCCGCTTCTGTAGAATAAAGCAATAAATAATACGGAGGTAGAGACATGACAGATAAAGCACAATTCGGCGGAAGTACAGATTATGTTGCTTCTCAGGACCTAATGAGAGCAGTCAATATAGCAATAGCCCTTGAAAAGCCTCTCTTAATTAAGGGAGAACCTGGTACAGGAAAAACAATGCTTGCTCAGTCGGTTTCAAAGGCACTTAATAAGGAACTGATAATATGGAATATTAAATCCACTACTAAGGCGCAGGACGGACTTTACGTATATGATGTTGTTCAAAGGCTTTATGACAGCCAGTTTGGCGGTGAAGGTGTGGATGATATTAAAAAGTACGTTAAGCTTGGCAAAATTGGAGACGCCTTCAGTTCTGACAATCAGGTAATACTTCTTATAGATGAAATCGATAAGGCCGACCTGGAATTCCCTAATGACCTCCTCTGGGAACTGGATAAAATGGAATTTTATATTCCGGAAACAGGAGAAACTATAAAGGCAAAAAAACGTCCTATTGTAATAATAACATCAAATGCGGAAAAGGAACTTCCCGACGCTTTTTTAAGACGCTGTATTTTCCACTATATTCAGTTCCCTGATGAGGAGCTTATGCGAGAAATAATCAAGGTGCATTTTCCTGAGCTGGAAAATAACATAATCAGTCAGGCTATAGCGGCATTCTATTATATAAGAGGGCTGAAGGACATCCAGAAAAAACCGAGCACATCTGAAATAATCGATTGGATACAGGCGCTTACCATCAGTGGGATACCGATGGATAAAATAACAAAGGAAATCCCATTTGCTGGAGTTATCTTAAAGAAAAACGAGGACCTGGACGCCCTTGAGCGTGCAAAGAAAAGAGCAGCTTTCCCATTCAATTAAGGGGAGTGATAATTTATGTTTGATTCATTTTTATACCTTCTGAGGGCTAAAGGGCTTAATGTATCCCTTAATGAGTGGCTGGCCCTAAATGAAGCGCTTGACAAGGGACTGGCCTGTTCTGGCTTCACCGGCTTTTATTATTTATGCCGGTCTGTGCTAATAAAAAGCGAGACTGATTTTGATAAATTTGACGGTGCGTTTTTGGAGTTTTTTAAGGACATTGACTTTCTAAACGATATACCGCAGGAACTGTTAAACTGGCTTAACAAGCCTAAAGAAACACCGGGCAATTACGACGAGGAAATAGCTAAACAGAACATGGCGCTGGATTTCAAAAGAATAGAGGAAATGCTTAAGGAAAGGCTTGAGGAGCAGGACAGCGAACATAATGGAGGAAAGTACTGGGTTGGCACTGGGGGAATGTCTGTTTTTGGGAACAGCGGCAACAGCCCCAAGGGTATACGTGTTGGAGGAGAGAGCAAATATAAAAGAGCCTTCCGTGTAGCAGGGGAGAGGAATTTTAAGGATTTCACCGAGGACAAAATTATTGACAGCCGCCAGTTCCAGATGGCATTCAGAAAACTACGCCAATTTTCATCAAAGACAGACGCACCCAAGTCTGAACTGGATTTGGATGAAAGTATCAATGAAACCTGCAGCAATGCAGGCAAATTAAAACTTGTTTATGAAAGGCCGAGAAGAAATACTGTTAAAGTACTTATGCTTATTGACAGCGGAGGCTCAATGGATTATTACAGAGACCTGTGCGGCAAGCTTTTTATGGCTGTAAGAAAGTCGAATCATTTTAAAGACCTGAAAATATACTATTTTCACAACAGTATTTATGAAAGGCTGTATACTGACGCAACCTGTATGCCTGGAAAATGGGTAGAAACTGACACGCTTTTAAGAACTGTCGGAAGCGACTATAAGGTTATAATTGTAGGAGACGCCGCAATGGCTCCTTATGAGCTGCTTGGCAGCAGCAGCTACTTTTACAGCTACAGCCAGATGGGTGAAGGCAATGGGCTGGAATGGTTCAGAAAGGTTAAAGGCCATTTTGGCCATATCGTTTGGCTCAATCCGGCAAGTATGAATTATACTCCCGGCAACTATTGGAAAGAGACTCTTGGCATACTGAAGGAGGAGTTTGATATGTATCCACTCAGTGTAAGCGGTCTGGAAACGGCTTTGAAAAAGTTAATAGTCGCAAAATAATATTGTTGGGGATATTCATTTAATGAAAGCTTTGGGATAATTAATGCTAGGGGCTGTTATAAAGAATACCCGTTTTTTGAAGGGAGAGGCGCCATGAGTCATAAAAAAAGAAGTTTGATTCACAATTTTATTTTTCTGTTGATTGCCGGGATTGTAAACGCTATAGGAGTTAATATGTTCCTTTCGCCCGTTTCGCTGTTAGACAGTGGATTTTCGGGTACATCAATGCTTTTGGGTGAAATTACGCCTGTAAGTCTTTCTGTTTTTCTTTTGTTTTTGAACATACCTTTGTTTTTATATGGTTTAAAAAAATTAGG
>CAUHBX010000229.1 GCA_959604475.1 uncultured Eubacteriales bacterium | reverse complement strand
TCGGAGCTATACCCGTAGTCCTCTCACCGTATGAACACGACTACGCGGTTGCTTCGGTCAGCCATGTACCGCATATAATTGCCGCCGCACTTGTTAACAATGTGAAAAAGCTTGATTCTGAAAATGAATACATGCACCTGCTCGCTGCCGGAGGTTTCAAGGATATTACAAGAATAGCCTCATCCAGCGCGGACATGTGGGAGAGTATTATGTTTGAAAATATTATTGCTGTCCTTGACTCTCTTACAGATGTTATTACAGAAGTAAAAAAATCCATTTTATCTGATAACAGGGAAAGCGTATACAATTACTTTTTAGATGCGCAGCAGTATAGGAACACCTTTAACAATACAACGCCTAAGGCCTTTGTTAAACGCTATGAAATTGATGTCGATGTGCTTGACAGGCCGGGCAGCATTGCTATTATTGCCGTACTGTTTTCAAGCAACGGCATAAACATAAAGAACATGGGCATTGTAAACAGCCGTGAAAATAACAGCGGAGCCCTTACCTTTGCCTTTGATTGCGAAGAGGACAGACAGAAAAGCGTTGCGCTTCTTAAAGATATGAACTATGACGTAACTGTAAAGGAATGATGATATGAATGCAGTAATAAGACCGGCCAGAAAAGTCAGCGGTATACTAACAGTTCCCGGAGATAAATCAATTTCTCACCGTTCAGTAATGCTCGGCGCCTTAGCCAAAGGCGACACACATGTAACAGGATTTCTAACCGGCGAGGACTGCCTTTCAACCATAAGCTGCTTTAAAAAGCTTGGAATTGATATAGAAATTAACGGTACAAATGTTACTGTTCACGGAAAAGGATTAAACGGACTTACTGCCCCCTCTGGTATCCTTGATGTCGGCAACAGCGGAACGACATTAAGACTTATGAGCGGTCTGCTGGCTGCGCAGCCTTTTACCAGCCAAATAACCGGTGATAAATCCATACAGAAAAGACCGATGGGCCGTGTTGCGGCACCAATAGAACTTATGGGCGGAAAAATCGTATCTGAAGGGGAAAAGCTTACCGCGCCGCTTACAATTGAAGGCCGCAGGCTTAAAGCGATTGACTATACCCTTCCGGTTGCCAGCGCACAGGTAAAAAGTGCAGTTATTCTTGCGGGTCTGTATGCAGAAGGCTTTACACGTATAACTGAACCCGAGGCTACAAGAGACCATACAGAAATAATGCTCAATTATCTTGGCGCAGATATAAAGAAAGACGGAAGTACTATAATTGTAACACCTGTCGCCGAATTAAACGCAAGGGATATTTTTGTTCCCGGAGATATATCCTCCGCTGCGTACTTTATTGCAGCTGCGCTTATATGTAATAGTTCCGAGGTTGTAGTTAAAAATGTTGGTGTTAATCCAACAAGAACCGGCATAATTACAGCATTTAAGAATATGGGGGCAGATATTGAACTTATGAACAAAAGGACTGTTTGCGGAGAGACTGTTGCCGATATAGCTGCGAGGTCCGGCAGTCTTAATGGGACAGTCATAAAAGGAAACATTATACCAAAGCTTATTGACGAAATACCTGTTATTGCCGCAGTTGCCTGCTATGCCGAAGGAACAACTGTAATAGCCGATGCTGAAGAACTTAAGGTAAAGGAGTCCAACAGAATTAAAACAATGGTAACTGAATTATCAAAAATGGGCGCCGATATATCTGAGACTGACGACGGGATGATAATAAACGGCGGAAAGCCGCTTCATGGCGCAACATTTGAAAGCTATGACGACCACCGTGTCACAATGAGTGTTGCAGTCGCCGCCCTTGGAGCAGAAGGATTATCTGAAGACCCTGCGAAATATTACGGACTTCTTGACTCTTTAAGGGAGGAATAAATATGCCCGATATAACAATCGTCTGCTATGGAGACAGCATAACCTATGGCTACTGCGCCGAATATGGAAAGGATTACGTTTCCCTCTTTAAAAACAAAGTTAAAGAGGACTTTCCAGAGGCTTCAATAATAATTAAAAAAAGAGGCGAAAACGGGGAAACCTCAAGGGACGGGCTGAAAAGGCTTGACGCCCATATCCTATCGTACAAAACAGATATGGTTATTATGCTTTTCGGCTCCAACGACAGCGCTTATAATATATGGCAGCATGTAGGGATTGAAGAATTTTCATATAATTATGATATGATGCTGTCTGTAATGAAAAAAAGCTGCATAAAGGCTGTACTGATAACGCCTCCGCCGGTTATAGAGGATGAAGAATATCCCTTTATAGAAAATGACGTCTTGAATAAATATTGTGAATTAATTAGAAAAAAGGCTGAGCTCAACGCCCTGCCCCTTGTTGATATGAACAGAGCTTTTTCTGAAAAAGGCAATTTGAAGGCTTTGCTCCAATGGGACGGAGTACATATAAGCACAGAAGGCTATCAGCTTTTTTTTGACACTGTATATGAGACAGTTAAGCCTTTAATAGAAGATATGCTAAAAGATATGCAGCCGTAAATAAAAGACATTACGGCTGCTCCTTTAATTTCTACATTCATCATTAATTTCTAATGCAAAGCTGTCATTTTAATGTTATACTGTCCCTAATCTACTTGCAAAGGCGGTGATGATGGTGGAAAATAAAAACAATGTATCTAGTCTAATAGAAGATATTGAAAACAGTGAACATACGCTTATTAAAAAGACAAAAAAACAGAAAACAGCTATAATCGTCCTTTCTATTATCCTCGCAATAATAACGGGACTTCTGGCCTTTTTGGTATATACCAACTACGATTACCTTCTATTCAAGGTTATCATGACACAGGGCTATGTCTATGAGGACAGCCTTCAAGATACAATAGATGATGAGCTTGAGCAGTCGGACAGTGATATAACCACATATTTTGATGATGCAGTTATAAATGTATTTATGGACAGGCTATATGAAACCAGCGGTGACAGGTACTCTTACCTCTACCTCCCTGCGCAGTATACAGCACGTATAACAAGTGAGCAGGAGGAAGGAAATAACTGTGTCTGGTATCCGTTTACAGATGATACTGCGTGTCTTGTAATAACCAACTTTACAAATGAATCCGAAACATTTGTAAAGGAAAATGCAGAAGAGCTTTCACAGTACGACAATCTTATTTTAGATTTAAGGGGTAATCCCGGAGGCTATGTTTCAGCGGCACGGGCAATAGCAGATTTATTTTTGGAAAAAGGCGATATAATTTCAGTAGAAAAAGCGGAAATCGGCTTTTTATCAAGAACAAACAAAGCCTCATCAGCCCCTGTATTTAATTTTAAGAAAATAATTGTTCTTCAAAGCAAAAATACAGCTTCATCTGCTGAGATGCTTATAGGAGCTTTGAGAGACAACCTTGACAACGTTGTTCTTCTTGGCGAAACAACCTACGGAAAAGGTATAGGCCAGAATACAGTACCCTTAAAAAACGGATTTTATTTTATAGCGACAATGTTTACATGGCAGACGCCAAACGGTGATACCATTCACAAAAAAGGTATAGAG
>CAUHBX010000228.1 GCA_959604475.1 uncultured Eubacteriales bacterium | reverse complement strand
GCGGCGTGCACTGCGGAATTAGAAAGCAGACTGCTAAAAAAGATTTAGCCCTTATTGTCAGTGAAGCGGAAGCCTCAGCAGCAGCGGTTTATACCCAGAACCTTGTAAAGGGTGCTCCTATAGCTGTTACTAAAGATAATATAAAGGACGGAAAAGCAATGGCAATTATATGTAACAGTGGAAACGCCAATACATGTAATGCCAATGGAATTGATATTGCGCAGGAAATGTGTGCTCTCACAGAAAAATATACCGGAATAAGCAGTAATGATGTAATTGTTGCCTCTACAGGAGTTATAGGCCAGCCCTTGGATATAAATCCCATAGCTTCAAAAATGGATGATTTGGTTAAAGCGCTTGGAAATAACAGTCATGATGCAGCGGCTGCAATTATGACAACTGATACAATCTCAAAAGAGGTTGCTCTATCTTTTGAGATTGATGGAGCAGAATGTAAAATCGGAGGTATAGCTAAGGGCTCTGGAATGATACATCCCAATATGGCAACCATGCTGGTTTTTGTAACATCAGATGTATCCATATCATCAGAAATGCTTCAAAAGGCATTAAGCGATGACGTTAAAACATCATTTAATATGATTAGTATTGATGGAGATACATCAACTAACGATATGGTTGCAGTACTTTCAAACGGTCTTGCAGGAAACAAAAAAATAGAAGAAGAGGGTCCTGCTTATTATGCCTTTAAAAAAGCATTAAACACCGTTACGGTTTATCTTTGCAGAAAAATTGCAGGTGACGGCGAAGGCGCTTCAAAGCTTCTGGAATGTAAGGTGACTGGGGCAAAAACTGATAAAGCAGCCAAGGGCGCAGCCAAATCTGTTATATGTTCTTCTCTTTTTAAGGCTGCGATGTTTGGCTCAGATGCAAACTGGGGACGCGTATTATGTGCTCTGGGGTATTCTGGTGAGGAACTGGACGTTTATAAAATTGATGTAAAATTTAAATCATGTAAGGGCGAAATACTTGTTTGTAAAAATGGTTCAGGTGTTGACTTTTCAGAGGAAAAAGCCAAGGAAATTCTTTTGGAAAAGGAGATTGAAATACTTATCAACCTCAATGATGGAAACTTTTCGTCTGTGGCGTGGGGATGTGACTTAACATATGATTATGTAAAAATTAACGGAGACTATCGTTCATAAACGGAGGGATATAAAATGACACTTACAAACCTTCAGCGTGCGGAAACCATTGTTCACGCACTTCCATATATACAGAAATACTATAATAAAGTAGTGGTAATTAAATATGGCGGAAACGCCATGATAAATGAAGAACTGAAACAGGCGGTTATGAACGATATTGTTCTGCTTTCGCTTATAGGGGTTAAAGTTGTTCTAGTACACGGCGGAGGCCCAGAAATAAACGATATGCTCAAAAAGACCGGAAAAAAGAGTGAGTTTATAAACGGTTTAAGGGTAACTGACGCAGAAACAATAGACACAGTTCTTATGGTTCTTGCTGGCAAGGTAAATAAGAGCCTAGTAAACCTTATTGAGTGCACAGGCGGCAAGTCAGTTGGGCTATGCGGCTTGGACGGACACCTTATCGAAGCAGAAACATTGGATAATAACCTTGGATATGTTGGTAAAATTACTAAGATAAATATTGAGCCAATTATGGACCTGCTAGATAAAGGGTATATACCTGTTGTATCAACGCTTGGATGTGATAACAAAGGAAATGTCTATAACATTAATGCTGACACTGCAGCCGCTAAAATAGCTGGGGAAATGAAAGCAGAGAGCCTTATTTCTATGACAGATATATGCGGCATATTAATGGATAAGGATGACCCTTCTACTTTAATAACAAATATAAATACAGAAAAGGCGCATGAACTCATGTCTCATGGAATAATTGACGGTGGGATGATACCAAAAGTAGAGTGCTGCCTTGATGCCATACATTTGGGAGTAAACAGGGTTTTTATACTTGATGGAACAAAGCCTCATGCCATCTTAATGGAAATGCTTACTGATGAAGGCGTTGGAACAATGTTTGTAAAGGGGGAATAAGGATGAATATCATAGATATGGACAATACATATGTAGCTCACTCCTATGGACGTTATCCAATATGTATAACAAAGGGAAGCGGGTCAAGGCTTTATGATGAAAATGGCAAGGAATACATTGACTTTGGTACGGGAATAGCCGTTAATACATTAGGTATTTCTGATGATATATGGAAACAGGCAGTTATTGAACAAATTAACAAGGTTCAGCATACTTCTAATCTCTATTATACTGAACCCTGTGCAAAGCTCGCTGAGATGTTATGTAAAAAGACAGGCCTAAGCAGGGTGTTTTTTTCCAATTCTGGAGCTGAAGCCAATGAATGTGCAATTAAAGCCGCAAGAAGATATGCTTTTCTTAAGTATGGAGACGGGCATTCAACAATAATTACCCTAAAAAACAGTTTTCATGGAAGAACTATAACAACTCTTTCTGCAACCGGGCAGGAACATTACCATGAAGAATTTACACCGTTCACAGAAGGATTCGTTTATGCCGAGCCTGATAATATTGATGACGTTATGAGGCTGGCTTCTGAAAATAAATGCATTGCCGTTATGCTGGAAATTGTGCAGGGAGAGGGAGGTGTATGTCCTCTTGATAAGACGTTTGTACATGCTGTGCGGCAGTATACTGAAGAAAATGATATGCTGCTTATAGTAGATGAAGTACAGACTGGAAATGGAAGAAGCGGAATGCTGTATTCATATATGAATTACGATATACAGCCTGATATAGTTTCAACTGCCAAAGGCCTTGCCGGAGGCCTGCCTTTAGGAGCCACTATACTAGGAGAAAAAGTGAAAGATATTTTTACTCCAGGAACGCATGGCTCAACATTTGGAGGCAACCCAGTCTGTGCCGCAGCTGCTGTCAGTATTCTCAGCAGATTAGATGACAAGCTTCTGAATGAGGTCAGAGAAAAATCTAAATTTATATTTAATGAGCTAGAAGGCGCAAAGGGAGTAGAAAGCGTAAGCGGAATGGGGCTGATGATTGGAGTAAAATGTGACAAACCAGCCAATGAAGTAGTAAAAACCTGTATGGATAAAGGACTGCTCATTCTTACAGCTAAGGATAAAGTCAGACTCCTTCCGGCACTTAACATTGACCTTGCCACTCTTAAAGAAGGAATAAAAATTCTTAAAGAAGCAATTGCCGAATAATTTAACAGACTTAGTATATAAATAAGCGTGCCTAAGGTACGCTTATTCCCATTTAAAGAACTTTATAGATACTGTTGAACATACGATTACTAATATCAAAAGATATGCCCATGAATAAAAAAGGCCGTCCAATTGGTTGCCAAGAAATACTGCTTTAAGCAGCTTTATCCCTTGAGTAAGCGGCATGGTATCGGAAACCATTTGCAGCGCTTTTGGCATGATTTCATACGGCAAAGTAGCTCCGGAAAAAATAAGCATCGGAAAATACAGCAGGCTTGCTATAATGCTTGCGGTTTTTATATTTGGAGA
>CAUHBX010000227.1 GCA_959604475.1 uncultured Eubacteriales bacterium | reverse complement strand
CATTTACTTTCACCTTCCCTGCTTAAACAAGTATATCACGTAATATCTATTTATGGCAAATACAAAACACTTTAATTATTTAAAGCTATAAACTCTTGCAATTTACTATAAAATGTATTAAAATTTTAAAAATAAAACTGTAATAGATTTTATTATCCTGGATAAAAAGGAGTGTTTTAAATGATTTCGGAAGAAATGATTAAATTAGTAAATGGAAGTTCCTCAATCAGGGCTATGTTTGAGGAAGGAAAAAGGCTCGCCTCAATATACGGGGCTGAAAATGTATATGACTATTCACTTGGCAACCCGTCAGTTGAGCCTCCCAAAGAAGTGAAAGAGGCTATTATAAAAATCCTCAATACAGAAGAACCCAACTTTGTACACGGATATACTAATAACTCTGGATATGAAGACGTTAGGCAGAGTATAGCTGAATATACAAATAAAAAATTCGGCACAGCCTTCTCTTTTGATAATGTAGTTATGACAAATGGTGCAGCAGCAGCATTAAATATTGTGTTCAGATGTATTCTAAATCCTGGAGATGAAATCATAACATTTGCTCCTTTCTTTACGGAATACAGAAATTATGTTTCAAGCTATGGCTGTAATCTTAAAGTAGTTCCTGCCAATACTGAAACATTCGAAGTTAATTTTGAAGAATTTGAAAAGCTTATCACACCTAAAACAAGAGGCATACTAATGAATACTCCCAACAATCCCTCAGGGGCTGTTTATTCTGAGGAAACAATCAAAAAAATAGCTTCAATTATGGAAATGAAGCAGGAAGAATTTGGTACTGATATATATCTTATATCTGATGAGCCTTACAGAGAGCTTGTCTACGAAAATGTTGAAGTTCCTTATGTATCAAAGTACTATAAAAATACTTTTATTGCATACTCATTCTCAAAATCTCTCTCTCTTCCCGGTGAACGTATCGGGTATCTCATAGCAAACAGTGAAATGAAAGATTTTGAAAAAATGATGTTTGCACTAAATGTTGCAAACCGTGTATCCGGATTTGTAAATGCGAACTCACTATTCCAGAGAGTAATACCATACTGCCTTGACTGTAAGGTTGATATTGAAATATATAACCGCAACCGAATTGACCTTTATAACAAGCTTATTGAGCTTGGGTTCAAATGTGTAAAGCCATCAGGTGCATTTTATATGTTCCCTCAAACGCCGATAGAGGATGACGTTGCATTCTGCAACGCTGCCAAAGAATATAATCTTCTTCTTGTCCCCGGCGCGGGCTTTGGCTGTAAGGGCCATATGCGCTTAAGCTACTGCGTATCGCATGAAACTATAGTAAATTCTTTTCCTGCATTTGAAAAACTCGCTGATAAATTTATTAAATAAAAAAGCCCGCCTAAGGCGGGTTTTATTATTTTAAAGCAGCATATTTGATTAAATCAACACATGTATCTATTCCCAGTCTTGATGTATCCAGACATAAATCATAATAATCAGAATGTCCAAATTCCGTCTTGGTGAAAA
Source organism: uncultured Eubacteriales bacterium (assembly GCA_959604475.1). Lineage (GTDB taxonomy): Bacteria > Bacillota > Clostridia > Lachnospirales > Anaerotignaceae > Metalachnospira. Next base: position 2,010 of record CAUHBX010000227.1, on the reverse strand, counting down.
ATGTGCAGTATTTTTTTCGTTTTTTATCTATAGCCGATATCTCGGCCGCTACCTGGTCCTCAGTATAATCCGGCATTTTTTCTTTCATACGCTTAAGTCTCCAGTCAAAATCAGCATGTATGAAAACGTTAAGGCATCCATCGAATTCTTTAAGAATTGTGTTAGCGTTTCTGCCTGTAATTACACATTTTCCTTTTTGGCCTATATCCATTATAACCTTCTTTTGGGCTTCAAATACCTGCTCACTCATAGGTCTGCTGTAGAAGTCAAAAAGGCTTTGGGTAAACCCAAATGTAAACGGAACCTTTTCATCCCATTCAAGCAGATGATATACGTCTATATTGCTGTCAGCTGCGGCTTTCAAAATAAGCTCTTTATTAAAATATTCCCACTTAAGTGCCATTGCAACCTTAGCGCCAATCTCTCCGCCGCCGGCACCGAATTCCCTGCTTATAGTTATTATCTTTTTCATTTTGAAATTCCTCTCTCCTAAATAGTGTCTTTGCGCTTAAAGAACTTTATTAAGGAAATCAATGGTTCTTGGTTCTCTTGGATTAGACAGTATCTCATCCGGAGTACCCTCCTCTACAATATATCCTCCATCCATGAAAATAATTCTATCTGCAACCTCTCTTGCAAATCCAATTTCATGGGTAACAATTATCATGGTCATGCCTGAAGCCGCCAACTGCTTCATAACGCTGAGAACCTCTCCTACCATTTCAGGGTCAAGTGCCGATGTAGGCTCATCAAAAAGCATAATGTCAGGATTCATCGCAAGTGCGCGCGCTATAGCGACACGCTGTTTCTGTCCTCCTGAAAGCTGAGGCGGATATACCTTTGCCTTATCCTCAAGGCCAACACGTCTCAATAGCTGACTTCCTTTTTCAGCAGCCTCTTCCTTGGTCATTTTTTTAAGCTCAACCGGAGCCAGCATTATGTTCTGTAAAACCGTCATATGAGGAAAAAGATTAAAATGCTGGAATACCATACCTATATTTTCTCTTACCTTATTCAAATCGGTTTTTTTATCTGCTATATTTATTCCATCGACAACAACTTCTCCGCCTGTTATATCTTCCAGACGGTTAAGGCATCTCAGAAAGGTTGATTTTCCGCTTCCAGAAGGTCCAATGAGAACTACTACTTCGCCCTCTTTAACATCGGCGTTTATGCTTTTCAGTACTTCCAATGAACCGAAGCTCTTCTTAAGATTCTTAACATGAACCATTATTTTATCGTTCGTTACCAACGTTAAGCCTCCTCTCAATACGTTTTGCAATTTTCGAAAGCACTGTTATTACAATCATGTACATAATCGCAACAACGCCCCATACCTGCGCTACCGCAAACGTATTACCAACTATGATATTACCGGCCTTGGTAAGTTCGGGAAATCCAATAACGGAAAGAATTGATGTATCTTTAAGTGAAATAATAAACTGGTTGATTATAGACGGAACCATAGTACGTATTGCCTGAGGAAGAACAACCTTCTGCATTGCTTTTCCATAACCAAGACCAAGGCTTCTCGCGGCTTCCATCTGTCCCTTATCAACAGACTGAATACCAGCCCTGAATATCTCAGCCATATAAGCGCCTGCGTTCATTGACAGCGCTATTGTACCTGCCTGTAGGGCTGTAAGCTTAAAGCTTGTAGCTCCCGCTGCTTTAACTGCCGCAGGTACGCCAAAATAAATAAAATACGCAAGAACTATAAGAGGTACCCCTCTTACTGCGTCAACATAAAAAGTTCCGATAAAATTAAAAACTTTATTCTTTCCTACGTTCATAAGTCCAAAAATAAGACCTATTATAAATGCGAATATCAAAGACAGAAGTGTCAAAAGCATTGTCTGGCCAAGAGATTCCAACAGCATGCCCGAATATGTCTGTAATATATATATCAGTTTCTCCATTCCGGTCGCCTCCAAATTCTTTTATTAATATTGCCGGCTGTTTATAAAATCTTACGAAAAATTAGGACTTTATAAGCACCCGGCAAATCAT
>CAUHBX010000226.1 GCA_959604475.1 uncultured Eubacteriales bacterium | reverse complement strand
TCTATATATTTCTTAATAACGTCATCGTTTCTTATTCCGCCGCCAATCTCAACCTTCATATCTGTTTTGTCGATTATGGCCTTAACCGTATTGAAATTTGCCGTTGTTCCATCTTTTGCCCCTTCCAAATCCACAACATGCAAATATTGTGCACCGCTTTCAGCAAATTTTTCGGCAAATTCAGGCGGATTGCTGCTGTAAATCTTCATTTGGTTATAATCGCCCCTGGAAAGTCGGACAGCCGCGCCCTTATATAAATCTATAGCAGGAAGTATATACATAATTTTCTCCTTTATATTTCACAGAATGCTTTAAGTATATTTAAGCCGACAGTTCCGCTTTTTTCAGGGTGGAACTGTGTTCCATATACATTTTTATTCTGAACTGCCGCTGTAAGCATTGCTCCGTACTCTGCAGATGCCGTCACATTTTCTGAACAATCCGCCGCGTAAAATGAATGGACAAAATATACAAAATCCCCTTCATCTGTATATTTAAATATCGGACTTTTCTGTTTGTCCTTAGGAAACACAAGACCATTCCAGCCAATGTGGGGTATTTTATATACCTTTGGCACAGCGTCTGCTATTGGAATGATGTTTCCCTTTACAAGTCCAAGTCCGCTATGCTCACCGTATTCGTAGCTTTTATCAAAAAGTAGCTGCATTCCGAGGCAAATTCCAAGTATAGGCTTTCCCTTTGCTGCTTCTAACTTTATTATCTTATCCAGGCCAGTATTACTCAGCTTATTTGCAGCATCCTCGAAGGCGCCTACCCCCGGAAGTATTATCCTGTCACATCTGTCTATTATATCAAAATCTCCTGTCACTACAGCCTCTTTATCAATGAAAGAAAAGGAGCTTTTAAGTGAAAAAAGGTTTCCTACACCGTAGTCAATTATCGCTATCATCACAGCACCCCTTTTGTTGACGGAACTTCATCGGCAAAACGTCTGTCAATTGACGTAGCCCTGTCCAAAACCCGTCCTAATGCCTTGAACGTCCCCTCAATAATATGGTGGGAATTCTTCCCTTCAAGCTGTTTAATATGGAGTGACACCGGAAAGCTTCTGACAAACGCCATGAAAAATTCTTCAGCAAGCTCAGTATCAAAGGTTCCTACTTTTTCTGCCGGAATGTTTAGTTCACAGCTCAGATAGGACCTTCCGCTTATATCAACAGCGCAAAGTATAAGCGTCTCGTCCATCGGAAGTATTATATCGCCGTAGCGTTTTATTCCCTTCATATCGCCAATTGCCTGTGAAAAAGCCCTGCCCAGGCATATGCCAATGTCCTCAACACTGTGGTGGTCATCAACATCAACATCGCCTCTGCAATTAATATTAATATCAAATCTGCCATGTCTTGAAAAAAGAGTAAGCATATGGTCAAGAAAACCAACTCCGGTGTTAATTTCACTAATTCCGCTTCCATCCAAGTTAAGGCTCAAAAAAACATCTGTCTCAGCGGTTTTTCTCTTTATTTCAGCTGTTCTCACCTTTTCTTCCCCTCTCTCTCAAGTATGTATCTGACCTCAGACAAAAATGCTTTCATTTGTTCCATTGTGCCAATAGAAACCCTTACATAGTCCTTAATTCTATCCTTTGAGAAGTTCCTAACTAATATTCCATTTTCCTTTAGCTTTGCAGTAAGCGTTTCTCCGGAAATTTTATCAGATTTCGCAAACACAAAGTTAGTCATAGAAGGAAGAACCTCAAACCCCATTTTAAGAAGCTCTGTACTCGTATATTCCCTGTTTTCTATTATCCTCTGGCAGTTTTCCTTATAATACATCTCGTCATAAAGGCATGCCTCCCCTGCCAAAAGTGTAAGGCGGTTTATATTATATGGATTTGTAGAATATTTTAGTTTCCTTAAATCGCCTGTCAGTTCCCTGCTCCCGATTGAAAATCCGAGTCTTCCGCCGGCAAGTGAACGGGACTTTGAATAGGTTCTTACAATAAGAATATTGTCGTGTTTCCGTACTAGGTCGACAGCACTTTCTCCGCCGAAGTCAATATATGCTTCGTCCACTATTACTACATTATTTGGATTTGCCTTAACAATTTCTTCGATGTCTTCTACAGAAAGAATCATACCTGTAGGGGCGTTGGGGTTAGCTATAAATAAAGCTCTGTTTAATCCCTTATAATCATCAGTGCAAATCGAAAAGTTTTCTCTAAGCGGTATTATTTCAGCGTCTATACCATAAAGCTGGGCAAAAACCTCATAAAATCCATATGTAATATCGGCAAACGCCGCTCCGTTTTGACAAAATGCCATAAAGGCCAGATTAAGCACTTCATCTGAACCGTTCCCTAAAAAAATATTTTCCTCGTCAAAGCCATACACATCTGCCAGTTTTTTAGTAAGTGTTTTACATTCAGGGTCAGGATAAAGCGAAAGCTTGTTTATTTCCTCTTTTGTTATCGCCTTGGTCACAAGTGGAGACGGAGGAAAAGGTGATTCATTTGTATTGAGTTTAATATACTGCATATCCGTTGGCTGTTCACCCGGAACATACTCCTCAAGCAATGAAAATCTGCGGTCCATATATCTGCTCATAATTTAAGCGCCTCCTTAAATACCTGCTTTATTAAACCTAACAAGCGCCGAACGGGCATGGGCGCTTAGGCCCTCATTCTCGGCAAAATAAGCTATATCTTCACATACATCGGAAAGCGCATCCTTTGTGTAATATGAGAAGGCCGACTTTTTAACAAAATCATCGACAGAAAGGGGGCTGGAAAACTTTGCCGTTCCGCTTGTAGGAAGCGTATGGTTTGGACCGGCAAAATAATCGCCAAGCGCCTCAGGGCAGTTTTTCCCTAAAAATATAGAGCCGGCATTTTTAATTCTGTCAAGATAATCAAATGGATTGTCAACACAAAGCTCCAAATGCTCGGGTGCAATTTCATTGGCAATATCAATGGCCTGAACAATAGATTCGGTTATTATAATCTTACCATTATTCTCTATAGAGGGTCTTGCGATATCCTCTCTGGGAAGCAGTAAAAGCTGCCGTTCTATTTCAATGGCAGTATCTTCAGCAAGCTTCGCACTGTCTGTAACAAGTACAGCGCTGGCTAGCTTGTCATGCTCCGCTTGGGAAAGCATATCGGCAGCGACAACCTTTGCTTCACAGGTACCATCTGCAATTACAAGGATTTCACTTGGTCCGGCTATCATATCAATATCCACAAGTCCAAAAACCTGTTTCTTTGCTTCGGCAACAAATGCGTTTCCCGGTCCTACAATTTTATCAGCCTTAGGTATTGACTCCGTGCCAAAGGCTAGAGCAGCGACCGCCTGCGCCCCTCCGACCTTAAATATCCTGTCTGCCCCTGCTATTTTTGCAGCAGCAAGTATGACGGGATTTATTTTCCCATTCTTTGCGGGAGTCGTCATAATAATCTCTTTAACCCCCGCAATTTTTGCCGGGACAATATTCATTAATACTGTAGAAGGATATGCGGCCGTGCCTCCAGGCACATACACCCCCGCCCTTTCAAGCGGCGT
>CAUHBX010000225.1 GCA_959604475.1 uncultured Eubacteriales bacterium | reverse complement strand
AATAAAAAATAACATTTATTTTTATGTAGTAATGGAGGTTTTGGTATGAACGTAATGGATGCTATAAAGTTACGCCGAAGTATAAGAAAATTTGAAGACAGGCCCGTGGAAAAAGAAAAAACAGAACTTCTTTTAAGAGCAGCTATGCAGGCGCCGTCAGGAACAAACGAGCAGCCTTGGGAGTTCATAGTTGTCGAAAACAAGGAAACCCTTGAAAAGCTTTCAAAGGCACATCAATGGGCAATGGCTATGAAAAACGGAACGTTAGCTATTGTGGTGCTGGCTAATGAAAAATACTTTGTAACCGATAAATTATGGCAGCAGGACCTTGCGGCCGCCAGTGAGAATATACTGCTTGAAGCCGTTGAGCTTGGACTTGGAGCAACTTGGATGGCATTAGCCCCATTTGAGGACAGAATGAATTATATTAAGGAAATTTTTGGCCTTCCTGAAGGCTTGCTTGCCTTTAATATGATAATAATAGGATATCCTTTAAAGGAAAAGGAATTTGAGGATAGGTTCAAACCTGAAAGAGTTCACTATGAAAAATGGTAACAAAAAGACGGCTGTCACAAAAGTGACGGCCGTTTAGATTTTAATTATGTAATCCAAGTTTTTTTACTAAAAATCTTCTCTTGTATTTCAATATAGCATAGTCCGTAATCCTATTCATGTAAACCACGTCCCATGCGCCGCCAACGGCACCTACTATGAACATACCCTGAAGGAATTTCATGTAAATCATAGCGTCTGTCATAGCCTGAGCAGTCCTCTTCATTTGTTCACCGACATCTGCAGCGGGCATCTGCCCACAGTCAATCAGCTTATTCAAAGCTGTATTGTCCTCAGCAAAATCTACCCCCTGCCTCATGGCAATTTCAATCAGGCGCAATATAAATAGCCTTTCTTCATCTGTTTCATATCCATAGCCAAAGCTAAGAGCCGTTTCATATATGCTTTTAAATACCGATGCTGTAAAAATAGGTATATCGGGTATGCCAACCCCAACAACTCCAAGTCCTATCCCTGATACACATGATACAGCCATATTTACTCTTTTAGCACTGCCGGCCTTTTTTCCAAACTTTTTAATCCGTTTTTTGTCTTCCTTCAAGCCAAGGGCATATTCATTAACTTTATAATCCAGTTCGTATTTTTCCTTATTATAAGTTTTTTCAATAACTCCAATGCCTTTTTCAAAGATGACCTCAAATGCCTTATTAAACGCTGTATTTAAGGTTTCCCTAAGCTTTTCCGGTACATGAGGGTCCAATTTTTCATTTATCAAAGAAGGTTTTGCCCTCATTCTTGCAATTATAAATTTCTCTTCTTTTTTAATAAGGGCGTTCCATTCCCTCTCAAGCGGAGCTGTTTTTATACCCATTTATGTCATCACCCTTTGTACACTTACCGTTCCTCAATGGGAACATATTCTCTTTCCTCCATCACACTGTTGTATGCGGGACGGATAATCTTATCCATATTTATAAGCTCTTCTATACGGTGTGCGCTCCAGCCTACTATTCTAGCTATTGCGAATATTGGTGTATAAAGCTCTAAGGGTATATCAAGCATGCTGTAAACAAAACCGCTGTAGAAATCCACATTCATGCTTACGCCTTTGTATATGCGGCGTTTATCTGCTATTATCTGTGGAGCAAGCTTCTCAACCATTGCGTAAAGCTTAAAATCCTCATCTCTGCCCTTTGCAAGGGCAAGTTTTTTTACAAATCCCTTAAATACTTCTGCCCTTGGGTCAGAAAGTGAATAAACTGCATGGCCCATGCCGTAAATAAGGCCCTTTTTATCAAATGCATCCTTATCGAGCAGACGCGACAGGTAATTTCTCATTTCGTCTTCATCATGAAGGTCCCTTACATTTTCCTTTATGTCCTTCATCATTTCAACTACCTTGATATTTGCTCCGCCGTGTTTGGGGCCCTTAAGCGAGGAGAGCGCAGCGGCTATAACCGAATATGTATCGCTTCCGGCAGAGGTTACTACACGAGTTGTAAATGTTGAGTTGTTACCACCGCCATGTTCCATATGAAGCACAAGTGCTATATCAAGCACTGCTGCCTCAAGTGCTGAGTATTTTCTGTCCGGACGAAGCATAAGCAAAATATTTTCAGCTGTTGATAAATTCTCATCGGGGCGGTGTATATACATACTCTCGTCACGGTCATAATGATTGTAAGCCTGATAGCCATAAACGGCAAGCATAGGGAATGTGCTGATGAGGTTAAGGGACTGTCTAAGGACATTTTCAATCGACTGGTCTGTCACATTTTTATCGTAGGCTGACAGTGTAAGGACACTCTTTGTCATAGAGTTCATAATATCATTGCTAGGAGCCTTCATAATTACATCCCTGACAAAATTGGTTGGCAGAGTTCTGCTGGCACCCAAAATACTTTTAAATTCAGCCAGTTCAGTTTCAGTTGGCAGTTCGCCGAATATAAGAAGATAAGCGACTTCTTCAAAGCCGTATCTTTTACTGGAGAAACCCCGGACAAGACTGATAACGTCGTATCCCCTGTACCAAAGCTTACCGTCACATGGGATTTTCTCTCCGTTTACCTTCTTGAACGCCTCAATCCTTGATATGTTTGTGAGACCTGTTAATACTCCGTTTCCGTTCTTATCTCTCAAACCTCTTTGTACACCGTATTCGTCAAAAAGCTCTTGTGGTATAAAATCTGCTTTTCTACAGACATCTCCGTATTTTGATGTAAAATCCAACACATCTTCTTTTACTGCCATGTTCATCGCCTGCCTTTCATTTAATTAATAATCCCATTACATTTTCTCATGGTTAATAATCTAATTATAAAGTTCCAATAAAGCCAAGTCAATGGATAAATTGTTAACGTTATTTTAAGAATTTTTATTAAATCTTAATAATCGGGGCTTTTTCAACATAATCAGACAAAAGTATAAATGATTGCACAGGCAGTATTATATAAAATTTATGTAAAATGAAATAACCCGGGGTGAAATATCCGGGTTCTGAATAAAGCTATGTACACAATGACGAAATTTTCATTCTGTTACATTAATCAGACGTCCTACCTTTAAAATAATAAGTATCTAATGCAAAGCTGCACATAGTCTTATTTTCCCTGCAGGCACTCAATTAAAAAATCTCTCGCCTCTTTTTGAGTATAATATTTCTGATTCTTTTCAGTCAAATATGAAATCGACTCATTCCAATCCTTTATAGTATAGTTTTCGGGAACTATTTTCTGTATAATTAGTGCCAACGGCTCTTTCCATTGTTCTGAACGAAGATTTGAAAGATATTCGCAGCCTATCATTTCTGTTAAGTCGTCTAGCAAATTACCATAGCTCACTGTTTACACCATCTTTCCAAACAAACATTAATGACGGAGTATAAAATTCAGTTCCGCCATATCTACAGTCTCAATTGATTTACAGCACATAACATGTTAATCAACATAATAAGCATTATGTTGTAAATTATTATTGAACTGTTAGCAGTTCCCACAGATGCTTAATTTTTTTGCCTTTTTT
>CAUHBX010000224.1 GCA_959604475.1 uncultured Eubacteriales bacterium | reverse complement strand
TCCAATACTGGGGTCATTGAGAAGCGCCTCCCTTCTCAGGGCCTTTTCCTATATTTTTAAAGAATTTAATTACTTTTTTAATTGAAAACTCCTTATATCCGTATAGTCCGGAGGGCTTAAGGAGGATAACGAGCACAACCGCCAGTCCGTAAAGGAGCATTCTGTATTCTGACAGGCTTCTGAACACCTCAGGAAGAAGTGTAACAAGTACCGCGCCAAAAACAGAACCAGTAAGAGAACCAAGACCGCCTATAACAGTAGTTGTAATAAGCTCGCAGCTCTTAGCCAGATTAAACATTGTCGGCGTAATAAACATAAGGTAGTGCGCATATAAAGCGCCTGCCCAGCCGGCAAATACCGCACTGAATACAAATGACATCTTTTTAAATTTAGTAACATTAATTCCGACCGCCTCAGCAGCTATATCATTTTCCCTGATTGCCGTAAGATTATCACCAAATTTTGAGTGGATAAAATTCCACGCTATTATAAAAGCAAGTATCGCACAGAATATAGCAACCCACATTGTGGTTTTATACGGTATACCGGAAAATCCGTTGGCGCCTCCGGTTATATTTTTAGTATAGTTAAACAATACTCTGACGCTTTCACCAAAGCCTAGACAGGATATAAGGAAATAATCCCCTTTCAGCCTTATTGTTAAGGAACCGAGCAGATAGCTGATTATACCCGCCATTACAGCTCCGCCTAAAACCGCAATTGGAAAAGGAAGGCCAACCCTTACAGAAATTATAGCAGACGTATAGGCACCAATTGACATAAATCCCGCATTGCCGAATGAAAAAAGCCTAGTGAAGCCAGTCAGTACAGACATTCCCAATACCGCTATGATATTGATGCACATCAGTGTGACTACGCCTTGTTGAAATGAAGTTAACATTATTCATCACACCTCTTCCTTATGCCTTATCCTGTACATCTATGCCAAAGAGTCCGCTCGGTTTAACCAGCAGAATAATGATAAGCAGAGTGAAAGAAATAAGGTCTTTCAGTCCTGAGCTTAAATAACCCGAGGCAAATGTCTCTATAACTCCAAGTACCACTGCACCAACTATAGCTCCTGGAACACTTCCGAGTCCCCCCAAAACCGAAGCGATAAAGGCTTTAACCCCCACATTGCCCATAGTTGGATATACATTATATTTTAATCCGAGCAATATACCCGCACAACCGGCCAAAGCTCCGGCAAGAACAAATACCATCGCGATACATTTATCTACCTTTACCCCAAGCAAACTTGCTGTGGAGCTTGAGCATGCCACTGCACGTACATTTAAACCGAATTTCGTTTTCTCAATCATATACATAAGAATAATAAGAACAACAGTTGTGATGACCAATGAAATAAGGTCAAGAACACCTATATAAAGATTACCTATCTGTATGGACGATACAGGAAGAATTGCCGGATACATTTTAAATTTCGCGCCAAACATAAGTGTAGCAGCGTTCTGATATGTAGTTGACAGTCCCATCGCAGCAATCATAAGAAACATATTCGGAGACCCGTTATTTCTTATACGCCTGTAAGCTATCCTTTCGTTCAAAAAACTTATAAGTCCGGCTCCGGCAACACCCAAAATAGCCGCCACAGGAAACGGAAGCTTAACAGATGTCACACACATAAACGCAACATAGGCTCCAAGCATGGCAACCTCTCCGTGCGCCCAGTTAGAGAAATCCAGAAGGCTGTATACAAGAGCATAGCCCGTAGCAATGAGCGCATAAACGCCTCCAACAGAAATACCCGTAACAAGCTGTTGCAAAAACATACTAATTCACCTCGAATTCTGAGACTGCACTGCGGTTATTACTCCGTTTACAAATAGGAGGGAGGAAAAAGCAATTCCTCCCTCCTTATGTACAGCAGTCAATTGTTATGTCACAAATTATTGATATGTTTCAACATAATCGAATACACCGTTATCACATCTGAATACCGCTACTTCTCTTATAGGGTTATGTGTAGCCGCATCCATTGTCATGGAACCGAGAAGTCCGTCAAAAGTATCTGTACTTTCAAGGGCATCACGGATAGCCGTGGGTTCTGCGCTTCCTGCCCGCTCTATAGCGTCGATTATCCAAAGAAGTCCGTCATTTCCATAAAGGCACTCTGCCTCAAGGTCTATGTTATATTCAGCAACATATCTTTCTCCATACGCAGCAGCGTCGGGTGAATGGAAGCCAATACGAGATACATAATAGCATCCCTCAAGAGCTCCGCCTGCCAGGTCTGCAAGTTCAAGTGAATCCCAGCCGTCTGCTCCGAATATTACACAGTTAAGGCCAAGCTCTCTTGCCTGCTTAGATATAAGGGCAACATTCTGATAAATCCAAGGTACAAATAATACATCAGGTTCAGCAGCAGCTATCTTAGTAAGCTGTGCACGGAAGTCGTTGTCTCCGCTCTGAGCTTCTTCCTGAGCTACCATTTCTCCGCCGTTAGCCTCGAAAGCCTCAACCATGTACTTGCCAACACCCGTTGAATAAGCATCGCTGACATCCGTAAGTATAGCACCCTTTTTAAATCCAAGCTCTGCAGCAGCATATTTTCCTGCTACAGTCCCCTGATATGAGTCAATAAAGCAAAGGCGGAATGAATATGGATGAAGATTGCCGTTTTCATCTACTGTAACAAGTTCATTAGAAGCAGCCGTTGCGATTACCGGAACCTGTTTTTCATCAGCTACAGCCGCCATAGGAATATTGCAGCTTGAGAAGTTCGTACCAACAACAGCGCATACTCCGTAATCGTCTACGAGCTTTCTATAAGCGCTAACAGAGTCAGCAGGTTCTCCCTTTCCGTCAAGGCCGATAACTTCAACCTGTTTTCCAAGGACTCCGCCGGCTTCATTAATATCTTTAACAGTGAGGTTCATACCATTGAGGCCCGCCTGGCCCCATAGTGCCGTATCTCCACGTATCTCCAGAAAGAGCTGAAACATAACCGATTTTAATTGTATCGCCCGAATCTTCCGTATTTGTCTGCTCTTGTGTTCCGCCATTCCCCGACGAATTCGAGCTGGAGGAACAACCAGCTAAACCAAGGAGCATTGCAGCAGCTACCGCTGCAGCCAAAAATCTTTTTCTCTTCATAAAATAACCTCCTATAATTCGTTTACCCATACGGTTCAGTCCGCTGCCATACCATTCTCCCCCGGCGCAGCCGTTAAAACCGTATATTATATTAACCAGCTTCCTTTTCCAAGGGAAACTGTTACAGCACCAAATGACATTTGTCATTTTTTCTTACATTTGTCTATGCGGTTATTATATAATATCTGCTTTAATATGTCAACACAATTTACCAAAAAAACCATGCTGATTGTATAAATTTCACAGTTATTAACAACATTATAAACAAATGATATCTATTTATTTGTACTATTTTAGGCAAAATAATTATAGTTTTTTTAATTATTATTTTTTTATAGACAAATACAACAATTAACCTCTTTAAAATTATCGAATGCGTCAAAAGTCATTTTTCTTAAAATCATAGTCAAGTGCTTTGTTG
>CAUHBX010000223.1 GCA_959604475.1 uncultured Eubacteriales bacterium | reverse complement strand
GGTATCCCTACCATTTTTTCTGTTCTCTGCGTCGTCTCTATGCTCATTCAGCTTATCCTGAAGCTTGATTATCTCACTTTCTATATTTTCAAGCTTTTCTTTTGCTAAATTTCTTTCGCTTTGCGCCTTGTCAATCTGCTCGTGAAGCTGTTTTTCTTCTATTGAAGCCAACCGCAGTTTTTCCTCATAGTCCCCAATGTCTTTGTTTACCTGCTCAAGCTCCTGTTTAGCGGTTATGAAGTTAATGTTTGCCTCTCTCGCTTCTTCCCGTCTTTCCTCTATCTCATCATCTATGCTGTCGGCCTTATTTCTGTTTTTGTCTCTTTCAGATACAAGACCTTCACAGGCTGCGCTTAAAGCTTCGGTTTCAGCCTTCAGTCTGTCTATCTCACGTTTTCTGCCAAAAACTCCGCTATTCTTTTTTCCAGTGCTTCCTCCAGTTATAGCGCCGCCCGGCATAAATGATTCGCCCTCGAGTGTCACTAAGCGGTAGCTTTGCTTGAATTTTTTTGCAAACGCAATCGCGTTGTCAATAGTATCAATAACTATTATTCTTCCCAGCAGACTTTCCGCAATCCCCATATACTCCCTGTCACATTTTATTAAATCTACGGCAGGGGCTATTACTCCCTTTTCCTTTATAAGGCTGTCCTTTTCAGTTCCTAGGGTTCTTCCTTTTACAGTTGACATTGGCAGAAATGTTGCCCTTCCAAGCTGATTTGATTTCAAATAGTTAACAGCATTTTTTGCATCCGCTTCATCCTCTACTACCAAACTTTGAAGCGAGCCTCCTAGGGCGGTCTCTACTGCAAGCTCGTATTTCTCATCGGCTTTAAACAGCTGCGCTACAGCTCCCCGTACTCCTTTAAAGCCAGGATTTCCGATATCCTTAAGCTGAAGAACAGCTTTTACAGACTTATAATAACCATCGTGCTCCCTTTCCATATCATTGAGCACCTTAAGTCTTGACTGTTTTTCCGAAAGTCTCCTACTTTTATCATCAAAACCCTCATTTATTACGGCAATTATTTTCATAACGCCCGCTTTTTTATTTTCTAGCTTCTCTATCTCTCTGTTGATTTCCTCAACAGTATCAGTACTCTGTTCTGCCCTGATTTCAGCGGATTTACCTGCGATTTTTTTATCCTTCAGCCTTTTTTCAAGCTCTGATTTTTCATCAGATATTTGTCTCAGTCTGGCATTAAACTGTTCGAGAACAGCCTCTGTTCTTTCGGCCGAGCTTTTTATATCAGCAGTCAGCTTGATTTTCTCTATCATTTCTGACTTGTAATTTTCAATTTTTTGTTCATGCTCACTCTGTTTTTCGAGCATAGAACTCATAGCCTCTTCTTTTTCAACCAGAAGGGCTCTCATCCTTTCAATCTCTCCTGCAGAATTTTCTGCTGCATTCCTGCAGGCCAAAATTTCTTCAGTATTTTCAGAAATTTTTGAACTTCGGTTTTCTTTTTCTCCTTCAAGTCTTTTCACAGACTCCCTAAGGTTTCTAATCTGCTCCTCAGTAAGATGACAGATTCCTTCATTTTTTTCTATCTCGCCGCTTAAGCTTGCCACTACGCGGTTTATTTCCTCCATTGAAGCTGTTAAAATCTCAGCGGTTTCCTTTATTTTTTCAGCTTCACGCTTAAATAAGTCAAGGCTGTTATCACTTTCCTCAATATCCTTTACTGCATTTTCGACAAGCCTGTTTAATTCCCCGGCTTCTTTCTCAAGCCTCTTTCCGTTTATGCAAAAAAGCCTTATGTCAGCCTCTTTCATTTCGCCGTAAAGCTCAAGATATTTTTTTGCCTTTTCCGCCTGTTTCTCCAAAGGCTCAATTTTGCTTTCTATTTCACTTATTATGTCAGTAATTCGGACAAGATTCTGCTGCTCCTTATCAAGCTTGTTCTCAGCTTCGCTTTTTCTGTTCTTATACTTTACTATTCCGGCGGCCTCTTCAAACAGCTGCCTTCTGTCCTCAGATTTGTTGCTCAAAATCTCATCGATTTTTCCTTGCCCAATTATACTGTATCCGTCACGGCCGATACCCGTATCCATAAACAGCTCATATATATCCTTAAGCCTGCACTCCGTACCATTTATAAAATAATTGCTCTCACCCGAACGGTATACACGTCTTGTAATTTTTATTTCCGAATATTCAACAGGTATAACCTTATCGGAATTATCAACAGTCATTGAAACCTCTGCAAAGCCTACCTGACGCCGGTTTGCCGTACCCGCAAATATTACGTCCTCCATCTTTCCGCCTCTCAGGCTTTTAGGACGCTGTTCTCCAAGAACCCATCTAACGGCATCGGAAATATTGCTCTTTCCGCTTCCGTTGGGACCTACCACGGCAGTTATTCCTTTATTAAATTCCAGCTTTACCTTTTCAGGAAAAGATTTAAAGCCCTGTAAATCCAGTTCCTTTAAATACATTGGCGCACCTCGTTAAAAAACTTTTTTCCCACCGACAAAGCAGTGGAGTGTTTCTCCTGAAACCGTAAGTCCTTTGGCCGGTGTGAATTTAGCCTTAGAATAAAACTCTGACGGTTCAATCACGTGTTCATTATCGACATTAATTATGACTATATCTGCATCGTTTCCTTCTTTTATTTCACCTTTATAGTCAAAATGAAGTATTTCAGCGGGATTTTTCGACATTTTGGCCGCAAGCTGGGCCTCAGTAAGCAATCCGGTTTTTACCAGAGCCGTATAGCTCAGAGAAAAGGCTGTCTCAAAAGCCGATATACCGTAAGCCGCCCTGTCAAATTCCCTCTGCTTATGCTCAATTCTGGTTGGCATATGTCCGGAAGCAATTACATCTATCGTACCATCTGTCAGCCCTTCTATTATAGCCTGTGTATCGGCTTTTGTCCTAAGCGGAGGTATTACCTTTGCGTAGGTGTTATACTGCCTTACCGCATCTTCTGTCAGAGTAAAGTAGTGCGGGCAGGTTTCACAGGTAACTCTGACGCCTCTCTCCTTGGCTCTCCTTATAGTCTGCACCGCTCCCATTGTGCTGACATGCGCAATATGCAGTCTGGCGCCCGTGCTTTCTGCAAGCACAATATTTCTGGCTACTATTATGTCCTCAGCCTCTCTTGGCATTCCGTTAAGGCCAAGCATTGTAGACACACGGCCCTCATTCATAACTCCTATACCTGAAAGGGCCCTATCTTCACAATGGGTTATAACCGGAACGTCAAACATTTTCGAATAGATAAAAATGTTTTTCATAAGCTGGGCGTTTTCTACGGTCAAATCTCCGTCTGCAATTCCCACTGCTCCGGCCCTAATCATCTCGCCCATTTCAGACGCTTTTTCCCCTCTGCACCCTATTGTCATGCTTCCGTAAGGATATATATTTACCTGTGAGTATTCCTTGCTTTTAGTTATTATGTATTCTACAACCGTTTTGTTATCTACTGCCGGCTCCGTATCCGGGATACATACAACTGTTGTAAATCCGCCCTTTGCCGCGCTTATTGATGCAGTTTCTATATCCTCGACACTTTCATGCCCCGGGTCACAAATTGTACAGTGCAT
>CAUHBX010000222.1 GCA_959604475.1 uncultured Eubacteriales bacterium | reverse complement strand
CGACAGGGTTTTCTTCTGTAATATAATGGATGAGCGCCTTAAGAGCTCCTGTAGATATATTATTAATTTTCTTCCTTCCAAGTATAAATTGATATGCCATAACACACAGTGCGCCAAACAGAACGGCAATTATACGCTTAGGAAGCCCTTCAAAGGTTACAGGTGAGATAAACACCAGAAATGAATATGAGAGGAGATAAATAAAATACTGCGAGGCAGATGTCTCCGACATAAATAATATTGAAAGGATAAACACCGCCGCAAAGTTAATAATTGCCGCAATAACCGGATTTAATGTAACAGTCAGGCATGCCGACACACTCATAAAAACAAGGACAGCTGCCTGCATTAAAAGATTCTTCAATGGAGCACCTGTCATATCCTTTGACATTGATGATGTCATTATTAATATCATACATACGCCTGTTATAGAATTTTCAGCGCCAAATAGTGCCTGAAATATCATTATGTATGATACAATAAAAATAAAAAAAATCGTGTTTCCAACGAAGTTTTTGCGGAATGAGACAGCCCAGCCCTTAATACTCTCAATCATAAAATTCCTCCCATACCACTCTACAAAATAAATCTTTCAGATAAACATAGAAAAGGATAACAAAATAGTGCAATTAAGTCAACAATACTGTCAGAATTCTTATTAATTTCTAATAAAATACCCCTTGGGTAGTGTCCCAAGGGGCATTATTCAAATATTTTCTTTAAGAGTCTGTTTAAGTATTTCAATATATTTTTCAGCTGTCGGCGTTAGTGTTATATCTTTTATTTTAATCCAACCTAAACGCATAAAATCAGTGGCATCCTCTATAGGTATAGATTTAAGTCTGTCATCACCATATCCCTCCGGAAGTATACCGCTTCCGGTAGAAACGCTGTCCGAATTTACAAGTACATTATAGCATGAGGCTCTGTCATTAACGTATATAATTTTCTTAAACTTTTCAACATCTGGGATAATAGCCTCTTCGGAATAATTGAACGACTCGTTATTTTTCTTAGCAAATGCCACATAAGGATAATCTAACAGATCGCTGACCTTTATAGATGCTCTTGATGCCAACGGATGGTTTATATTTATAAAAACATGCGGTTTTATCCTGATAAGCTCGTGAAACTCAATATCATTGGAAACCAGAACCCTGTTCATGAATTTTTCAGTCATATCAGACAGAAAAATTACGCCTATCTCGCTTTTTCTGCCGGACACACTCTCAATTACCTTATCCATCTCAGCTTCCATATAGCTAAAACTGTACTTTGAAACATCCTGCTCCTTAATTAAAAGCACAAAGGCCTTGGCACAAAATGGGTATCTCTGCGAAGCAACATTCAATGATGAAAAATCATCGTTATTTCTGTCTGCATAATAGCTTTCAACCATTTTCTGCTGTTCTATTATAGGACGTATATAAGTTATAAATTCCTTTCCGTCCTCTGTCAGTTCTATTCCCTTATTACTTCGTTTGAAAATTTTTATACCTAATTCCTGCTCCAGCTCTCTTATGGAGCTGCTTAAGCTTGACTGAGATAAAAACAATTTTTGAGCCGCCTTATTTATTGACCCGCAGTTGTATATTTCCATAATGTAGTTCAGCTGCAAAAATGTCATTGCCCTTTCACTCCTCAAGCATAATTTGTATAGTAATAAATCACGTAGTTACTTTCATAAGTTAATTGCCTAATATAAATTATATCATTTTATGTAAATAATTTCATTAGGTAATATTGATAAACTTAATATCACTTTTAGTAAATGTTTACAGAAAATGGAGGTACCAATTGTTACAATATCCTTAAGGGAATATAAAAAAGCACCCTTTAGACAATTGTCAGAAGGGTGCCTGCAATTATTTATCAGATTTCAATTTTAGCTCCCATGAGCTTAACAAATTCTGCAACAATTGCAGAGTCTCCAGGCCAAGCTGGTGATGTAACAAGATTTCCGTCAACTACAGCCTTATCAGCATCTGTCTCAACATATGTTCCGCCGGCAAGTGTAATGTCAGGTCCTACTGCAGGATAAGCAGTCGCTTTTCTGCCCTTAAGAACATTTGCAGCAGTAAGTATCTGAGGCCCATGGCAGATAGCGGCAACAGGAATATTGTTGTTCATAAAATACTGAACTATTTCAATAACTCTTGGATACAGTCTCAAATATTCAGGAGAACGTCCTCCGGTAACAAAAAGACCTGCATACTCCTTCTCATCCACAGCATCAAAGTCAGCTGTAAGCGCAAAGTTATGTCCTCTTTTCTCTGTATATGTCTGTTCGCCTTCAAAGTCGTGAATAGCTGTCTTTATTATATCGCCTGCTTTTTTTTCGGGGCAAACAACATCCACCTGGTATCCAAGCATCTGCAAAGACTGAAAAGGTACCATTGTCTCATAGTCTTCTGTAAAGTCACCTGCAATCATTAATACTTTTTTTGCCATAAATATTCCTCCTTATTGTATAAATAATCATCGTTACATATATTTATTATAAAACTTTAATGACTTTTTATCAAGCTATTATATCAGGCATTTTTTATGCTGTACTATACACCCTTAAGGAGTGATATTATCTTCCCATCTGAGTTAGTTATAACTGTTACTGGATTGTGTACTAATATGTTGTATACTTACAAAAACATGATTAATTAAATCTGTAATCTCTTTCCATCGCGTTTCATCGGTACTTAAATAGTAATAATTTTTCGTACCTTCACGGCGCATAGCAATAATACCAGCGTCTTTTAATATTTGAAGATGATGTGAAACTGAAGGCCTTGTAAGGTGGATTTTTTCCGCTATTTCTCCTACCCGAATACCGTTCAAGTCGCTCTCCAGTAACGCAAGCAAAATTAGCTGCCTTGTCTCATCACCAATGGCAGTAAAAGCCTTTTGGCATTCCCTAAAGCCGGTAATAATCAGTTTTAAATTATTTTCACATTCTCTCTCCATTATTAAAACTCCTACATATATCTTACATCTAATTCTTTATGAGGTGTTGAGCGTAAAAACCTCACATTAGGATAACCAAGTACTAATGTCATAGCTACTTTTTTTCCTTTAGGCACACATATTGCTTTTTTTATTTTTCTCGAAGCATTAGCAGCCATTGTAAAAAAACCGCTGTATAACACACCTAATCCATGAGCTTCCGCAACAAACTCCATATTTTGTGCGGCAAGAATGCCGTTTGTCTTATCTTTTGCCAATATAACGATTACAGCAGGAGCATTAAAAAAGAAAAAATTATTATTAATTTTATTGTTTCTCGCCATAGGGCTGAATAAATCTGCTATAGGCTTAACTGATTTGAAGACTTTAACTGCCATCTTCTCAATTAGGTCTTTATCTTTATTCAGCACGATAAATGATACATCCTGCATATTTTTTGCCGTATGAGTTAATCTGCCTGCTTCTAGAATCTGTTCAATTACTTCCTTTGATATTTCTGTTTTCTTAAAGCTGCGGATACTTCTGCGGAAACGTATCGTATTTAAAACATCATCCGGATTTAGGTTAGTATATTCAGTTTTTTCAATTTG
>CAUHBX010000221.1 GCA_959604475.1 uncultured Eubacteriales bacterium | reverse complement strand
TGGCAATATGAATATGGAACGTCTGACTGAAAAAATGCGGGAACCAGAGATAAAGGAACATTTTAAGGATTTTATACAGGTTCAACAGTTATACAGTGCTGCTATAAAAGAAATAAGAACTAAGTTGGAAATATTGGATGATGAATTCAAAGTTAAATACGATTATAATCCGATACATCAAATTGAAAGCCGTCTTAAATCTGTTCAGAGTATTCTTGATAAGTTAAAAAGAAAGGGATTTGAAATATCGGTTAAATCAATAAGAGAAAATCTGTTTGACGTGGCTGGCATCAGAGTGATTTGTAATTATGTGGATGACATTTACAGAATTGCTGACTTGCTGACAAATCAGGATGACATAACGCTTATAAGAACCAAAGATTACATAGAATGTCCTAAAGAAAACGGCTACAGAAGTCTTCATCTTATAGTTTCAATACCTATTTTTCTTGCAGAAAAAACTGAACATGTAATGGCTGAGATACAAATACGTACTATTGCCATGAATCTTTGGGCAAGCCTTGAGCATGAAATGAAATACAAATCCGACGATGACGTATCTGATGAACTAAAGGGTAGGCTTAAAAATAATGCTGACGCTATAGCCAATATAGATACTGAAATGCAGTTCATCTTTAAGGAGCTTAAGCAAAAAAACAATGTACCCAAGACAACATGCAGAGGCATGAAAAAGTGATTGACTTTTAATTAGTAGTATGTTATGTTTTATACAGACCATTGGTCTGTTTGGAGGTGTGCACATGCCAAGAAACAAATATCCAGAAGAAACAATAAAATTAATACTAGATGTCGCGACTAGATTATTTATGGAAAAAGGGTATGAAAATACGTCTCTTCAGGATATCATTAATGAAACGAAATTATCAAAGGGCGCTATTTATCACCATTTTGCTTCTAAAGAAGACATATTTGAAGCAGTATGTGAAAGGCTGGGTGATAATAATGCTTTGCTGCTTGCCAGAGTCAGAGATGATAAAACACTTAATGGGCTGGATAAACTTAGGGAGATTTTTCGTTCTGCTCTAACCAGCAGCACCCAAAGGTTTGTAATTTCAGCAGCGCCCAATTTACTGTTAAATTCTAAATTTCTTGCGTCCCAGATACAGGAAATTTTTGATTGTGTTGCTCCTGATTATATAAAACCAATACTTGAAGAGGGTATAGCAGATGGCTCTATAATGGCTGAAAATCCGGAAGAAGCTGCTGAAGCCATTGTTATTTTGTCAAACATTTGGCTTAATCCATTGGTTTACGCTGCTGAACCTGAAAAAATGAGAAGAAAATGTGCTGTATTTAATAAACTTATGAATTCCATGGGAATGGAATTGCTTGATAAGGAGTTAATTGAGGAATTTATAAATTATTGCAGTGTAATACATGAAAGACGGAATAGGCTGCCGTAGAGGCAGTTTATTTTAGAACAAATACAAACCGACGGTCGGTTTAATAGGAGGCTGAAATGAATTCTAAGTTATTTAAAAAAGATTTTACTCTCGTTGTTATTGGACAGATAATATCTCTGTTTGGCAACGCTATATTAAGGTTTGCGCTGCCTCTGTATCTTTTAAAAGAAACAAGGTCTTCAACACTGTTTGGCGCGGTAACCGCATGTTCATTTGTGCCTATGATTATATTATCAATTGTAGGCGGCATAATGGCTGACAGAGTTAATAAGAGAAATATAATGGTAATTCTAGATTTTTCAACTGCGGCATTAATTACAATATTCTATTTACTGCTTGGGAGAGCGCCTACTGTACCGCTTTTTATAGTTTTCCTTATGATTTTATATGGTATTTCCGGAGCTTATCAGCCGTCTGTTCAGGCTGCTATACCTGTTTTAGTTGAAGAAGAAAAACTGATGAAGGGTAATGCAGTAATAAACCAGGTAAATACTTTATCCGGACTTTTGGGGCCTGTAATTGGAGGTATGATATATAACGTTTGGGGAATAAAGCCTATACTTACAGTAAGTATAGCTTGTTTTGTCTTTTCAGCTGTAATGGAAATATTTATAAATATTCCACATAAAAAGCAGTTGATTGATAAAGGTGTTTTTAATGTAGCGAAAGAAGACCTAAAAGTAAGCTTCAAATATATAAGAAAAGATAAGCCTATACTGTTTTCAATCGTTTTAATTATATCTGCTTTTAATCTTGTTCTAAGTTCATCTATGGTCATTGGTTTTCCTGTAATTATAGTTCAGATATTAGACATGAGTGATTTACTGCTTGGCATATCTCAGGGAATTCTTGCATTAGGGGGATTAGCGGGAGGAATTATATCAGCATTACTTGCAGACAAGCTGAAAATAAACAAGTCCTATTATTTGCTTGCTATTTGTGCGTTTACATCCGCAATTATGGGAATATCACTTATACCTAATGTAAATAAAATTTTGCCGTATATTATAATAACAGCAATGGGTTTTCTTGCAATGTTATTTTCTACTCTGCTGAGCGTACAGATGTTTACAATGGTTCAGCGGGAAACGCCATATAATCTGATAGGTAAGGTTATGGCCGCTCTGATGGCAGTATCAATGAGCGCGCATCCAATAGGCCAGGCAATGTATGGAGTTATGTTTGATGTGTTTAGTGAAAACTCATGGATTGTTCTTTTTGGGGCTTCAGCAGCAGGAATTATAATTGCAATTTACTCAAAGAGGGTATTTAATAAAATTGATACAGTACATGCGAAAAAAGAAACGCAGATGATATGAAAATAGGCCGATGAAAAATTAATAGTTTTCCAACGGCCTAAATTATGGGACAATAAGTTAATGGTGATTTTCTGCTAATTTTTCTTTGCTTATTACCCCTGATTTAATCAGAGCAAACTTTGCGCATGCTGGACCAATAAGCTCATATAAAACTGATGATGACAGTATAATCGTCATTAAAAGACTTCCGATATCAGGTGGAAGAATTCGCTGTGATAAATAAGCTAATCCTATAGCTACACCAGCTTGGGGAACGAGTGCTGCTCCTAAATATGTCCGTGTTGATTTACTTGTTTTGACGGCCATACAGCCTAAGTAGGCCCCTATATATTTTGCTCCTATTCTGACAATAAAGTAAACTACTCCTATTACACCAAAGGTTGCAAGCAATTTAATATTAAGCGTCATACCGGAAACCACAAAAAACAGCAGCATTATCGGAGGAGTAAAAGCGTTTATTTGTTCATATAAATTTTTATCCCTCGTTTTATTCATATATACGGCACCGAATATCATGCATGAGAGTAGCGGAGATACATCAAATATAGAACAAATACCTGAAAGCCCAAGTAACATTGCGGTTACAATTATAAGCCTATTATCATTTGTGCGGCTTGGAACTATAAGTTTGTTTAAAATCTCACCAAATAAAAGGCCTATACCCATTGCAGCTACATTGTATATAATAGGCATTGCAACACTGGAAACTGTTACAGAACCAAACTCCAAAGCATTGACAACCGCAGCGGCAGCACTGAATACAAGAAGGCATACAACGTCGTCAAGGGCTACTATTTGAAGTAAAGTAGTTAC
>CAUHBX010000220.1 GCA_959604475.1 uncultured Eubacteriales bacterium | reverse complement strand
GAACAAAAAGGCATAGGCCATGTTGTGGCTTCGCTGGGTACCGAGTCCGGATTTGTTCCCTACACCGTATATATGGCCACATCTGACTATATTAACAATAACCCTGAAGTAATTCAGAAATTTACCAACGCTGTCTACAAAGGCCAGCTTTGGGTGGCAGAGCATACGTCTGAAGAAATCGCGGCTCTTATTCAGCCTTATTTTTCGGAGAATGACGTTGAGACTCTTACAGGTATTGTTGAAAGATATAAAGCACAGGATACCTGGAAATCAAACCCTGTTTACAGTGAAGAAAGCCTAGAACTTTTTGAGGACATAATGGAAGAAGGCGGCGAGCTTTCAAAGCGTGTCGACTTTGACACATTCATAGACAACAGCTTTGCACAGAACGCTGTAGCTGAAGTAAAATAATAACACAAACATCAAAAACCCGGATTTAAAATCCGGGTTTTTTTACTGCTTTAACTCATTAAACGCAAGCTTTATATCCTTAAGCATCCATTTTGGAACCTTCATATCCTCAGCTTCTTTTAAGCTTAGCCAATAGTACCTTTCGTGCTCCTCACTCAATACAACCTCGCCGGAACGGTATATGCAAAGGTATGTAAATATTGTCATATGGAGCTGATTTTTTATAACATCAAACACCCTGAGCGGCTTTACCACCCTTACCTTTAGCGAAGTTTCCTCATCTATTTCCCTTAAAAGGCCTTCCATGCAGTTTTCATGAAAACGCACTCCGCCTCCCGGCAGGTCCCACGGCTCATTTTTATTAAGATAGCTGCTTGAAATTTCCTTCTCGCTTCTGACAAGTACAAGCACCTTGCCGTCCCTGATAATAACGGCTTTTGCAGCCAGAGCAAACCCGCATCTCATTTGGACACCTCCGGATGAATTTTATTGCTTTGTTGATTCATCAAGAAGCCTCCTTAAATCTGATTCGTCAAAGTTGTATGCTCTATTACAGAAGTGGCATGAAAGCTCTGCTTTTTTATCTTCTTCTAAAATTTTAGTTAAATTTTCCCTTCCAATTGCCAACAGGGCTTTTTCAACTCTTTCCCTTGAACAGCCGCAGTAGTATTCTGTTGGTATTTTATCTATTATACGAAGGTCCATATCTCCCAGTATAAGATTTAATATAGATTCTGGAGTATCCCCCATTGAAAGGAGTTCAGTTATATAAGGTATAGTGTTTATTCTGAACTCAAGCTTTGATATGATTTCCTCTGTCACTCCCGGCATAAGCTGTATGATAAAGCCCCCTGCCTGTTTAATAGAGGTATCCACATCTACAAGAACCCCAAGCGCAACAGCAGATGCCGTCTGCTCACTTTTAGCATAGTAATAAGCCAAATCCTCGGCAATTTCTCCGGAAATAAGCTCCGTCTTTCCAACATACGGCTCTTTTAGCCCCAAATCCTTTATTACCGTGAGAAATCCCTTTCCTACCGCTCCGCCCACATCGAGCTTTTCAGGTGATTTTGACGGTATATCAACATTTGGGTTAAATACATATCCTTTAACCCTTCCTTTGCAGTCCGCAGTCACAAGCTCACCCTCAAGAGGTCCGTCCCCTTTAATCTGCAGTGTAACCAGGTCCTTTTCACCCTTAAGCATTACTCCCATCATAGCGCCTGCTGTAAGCAGTCTGCCAAGCGCCGCAGAAGCAACAGGAGTAGTATTATGAATATCTCTTGCCGCCTGTACTGTCTCCCTTGTTGTTGCAGCAAAAGCCCTAATGCAGTCGTTTGCCGCAGTTGCCCTCAGTATATAATCGCCCATTATCAATTCTCCTTCTTAAGTACTTCTCTTGCCACTACATAAATACGCTCGCTGTTTTCCTTTACAGGCTCAAACGTAAACGCATCATAGGCCGCTTCAAATTTCATTCCGCTATTTTCAATGAACCTTATTATTTCATCAAGGCTGTATGCCCTCTCGAAGTGCTCCTCTTGGGTTCTGTCATATGTACCTGTCTCATTTTTCATAAAGAAATTAAGATAGTACTCATTTATCCGTTCTTCCTCGTCATAGTAATTTTCCCAAATATAGACCGCGTCTTCATCGGTTTCAGAAAATGTATTCTCTCCATAGACTTCCTTAAACTTATACTCAGTATTTAAGTCGAATACAAAAAGCCCTCCCGGATGAAGATAATTGTTCACCAAATTAAACACCTGCTGCATATCCTCATCATCAGTAATATAATTAAGGCTGTCACAAAGGCACACAATTGAATTAACTGTTCCGTACAATTCAAACTCCCTCATATCCTGAAGAAGGAAAAGCACATCTGCCCCGTTTTGCTCCGCCTTCATTTTGGCCTCCGAAAGCATATCCGCGGAATTATCTATTCCTATTGTTTCATAACCCCTTTCTGCCAGCCGAAGCGATATATTTCCTGTTCCGCATCCAAGCTCGCAGACAATATCAGGTTTTAAATCAAATCTGTTCCATAGCTTTTCGACATAAGATACCCATTCATCGTAATTAATTTCATCCATGAACAGGTCATATACCGAGGCAAAGCTTTCATAAGCTCCCATTTTATCACCGATTTTCTAATATGCTCATACTCATAACTAATTAATTATAAATAAATTACATATCATTTTCAATATCTTTATCAACTTTTTCCTTTTTCTTTCTCATTTTTCCCGAAAGCTTTCCGCCCATTGCTCCGCTTTCCCTGGATGTTAAACTCTTCCAACCGTTTTTTTCGATTTTATCTTTCAGCCCAAGCTCTTCCGCTATTTCCATTTTGAGCCTTCCAACCTCTGTTGACAGGTCAAATAACGGTTTTTCTTTTTTCTTTTTGTCACCCTTCATAATTAAACACTCCTATCTGAATTTATATATTTTAGTATTCACATACTGCTGCATATTTATAAGTCAAGGCCCTTAATTTTATTGACAGTGCCTAATTTTGGTGATAGTATAGAAAACAAATTTTAAACGCTTACATTATAATATTTTTTGTATGAACTACATCTATAGCTTTGGATATTTGCTTTGAGTTTTTATTTAAAAATGCATAAAAAGGAGTGTACTCAATGAAAAAAGTTAATCTCGCCGTTGTCGGGGCAACAGGTATGGTAGGCAGAACATTTTTGAAGGTGCTCAAGGAAAGAAATTTTCCGATAGAAAATCTTTATCTTATGGCATCCAAGCGTTCAGCCGGCACGAAGGTCGAATACGACGGAAAAGAATATATAGTAGAAGAACTTACAGAACATTCATTTGACAAGCCCATAGATATAGCCCTCTTCTCTGCCGGCGGCAGTACAAGTGAAAAATTTGCACCTATTGCGGCAGCCCACGGGGTAACGGTAGTTGACAACTCTGCACAGTGGAGACAGGACCCAAAAGTTCCTCTCATAGTTCCCGAATGTAATCCTGAGGATATTTCATGGAACAGCGGCATTATAGCCAATCCCAACTGCTCTACAATCCAGGCTGTAGCTGTGCTTAAGCCTCTTGATGATAAATATAAAATCAAACGGGTTGTATACTCTACATACCAGGCAGTATCGGGAGCAGGGGTAGCTGGATGGAATGACCTTGAGAA
>CAUHBX010000219.1 GCA_959604475.1 uncultured Eubacteriales bacterium | reverse complement strand
ACATGAACAAGCTCACCAACCTCAAGTCCGCTTACCTGTGCAAACATATGTACAAGAACCGAATACTGGACAATATTCCAGTTATTTGCCGCAAGTGTGTCCTGTGAACGCTGGTTCAATATAGCGTTAAGCTTTCCGTCAACAACATTAAATGTCATACTGTACGCACATGGATAAAGGTTCATCTCGTGCAGGTCCTGATAGTTATAGATATTAGTCATTATCCTTCTGCTGTACGGATTGTTTTTAAGGTCATACAAAACCCTGTCTACCTGGTCAAACATTCCCTCTTTATATTCATGCTTAATTCCCAGCTGATAGCCGTAGGCCTTACCTATTGTTCCATCCTCGCCCATCCATGAGTCCCAGATATGTGAGTTAAGGTCAGAAACCTTATTTGATTTTTTCTGCCATATCCAAAGCATTTCGTCTATAGCGGCTTTCCAGTTTGTATATCTCAATGTTAAAATAGGAAATTCCTTTGAAAGGTCGTACCTGTTTACAACACCAAACTTTTTAATTGTATATGCCGGGGTACCGTCATCCCATACCGGACGAACCTTTTCATTTTCTGTTGAAAATCCATTTTCAAGTATATCCCTGCAGTTCTCTATAAATATTTTATCTGCGTAGCTCACTTTTTTCCTCCTTATGTTAAAGCTCCCTGCGTCCTTCCAGCGCGCGGGTAAGCGTTACCTGGTCCACATATTCAAGGTCACCGCCAACCGGTACTCCATTGGCTATTCTGGTCACCTTAATTCCAAGCGGCTTAATCAGCTTGCTTATATACATGGCCGTGGCTTCTCCCTCTACATTGGGATTGGTTGCCAATATAATCTCATTAGGCGTATCCTTCTGTATTCTTTCCAGCAGCTCCTTCAGCTTTATATCCGAAGGCGATATTCCCGCCATAGGCGATATTGCACCATGCAGCACATGGTATACTCCATTATATTCTTTTGTCTTCTCATAAGCAGCCATATCCCTTGGGTTTTCCACAACCATAATTGTTTTGCTGTCCCGTTTTGGGCTTGAGCAGACAGGACATACGTCTGTATCCGTAAGATTACAGCAGACAGAGCAATATTTTACGTCCCGTTTGGCTGATATGATAGCGTCGGCTAAATCCTTAACCTTTTCCTCTTCCATGCCTATGACATAAAAGGCAAGTCTTTGTGCGGATTTTCTGCCTATTCCCGGCAAAGACGCGAACTTTTCTATAAGTCTTGTTATAGGGTCTCCATAATAATTCATTATCCGCCTCTTAATTAAAACATTCCGCCAAGATTTCCGCCCGTAATTTTAGACATTGCTCCGCTGGCAACCTCATCTGCCTGCCTTACAGCCTCATTTACAGCCGAGAGAATAAGGTCCTCAAGCATTTCAACGTCATCGGGGTCAACAACATCAGGGCTGATTTTAATTTCTTTTATTTCCTTTTTTCCTGTTATGCTTACCTTAACGGCTCCGCCGCCTGAGGTAGTTTCAATAACCTGGTCCGCAAGCGCAGCCTGTGTTTCTTCCATCTGCTTCTGCATTTTCTGTGCCTGTTTCATAAGAGCGTTCATATTCATTCCGCCCATTCCGCCGAATCCTTTTGCCATGTTTAAATTCCTCCTGTAATAAATCTTTGATTATTTTATAATACCTGCCAGCAAAAAGCAATGTCATGGTTCTATTTCTATACCCGGCATAAGCTGTGCCCAGTCCTCGTCGTCAAAGTCGTCAGACTCTTCCTGCACGGTTCCAAACAGCATTTCGTATCGTTTGCCGTACTCCGCCTTTGAAATAACCTCCAGCTCAAAAGACTTTCCGAGTTTTTCCTCAAAGGCAGCGCTTATTTCATCATATTTCTTTTCAAGTATGCGCGCATTGATATCATTGTCCGCAACAACATAAATTTTATTTCCGTCGAGCTGTTTCAGCTCCGCTTTCTTAACTATTATGTCGTCAGGGGTATTAAAAGAAGAAGCAATTTCCCCCCACGTTTCAAGGGCGATTTTATAATCCTCAGTCTCGGCCTTTTTTACTGTGCTCTTGGGCTTAGGCTTTGCACCGGGTTCTATTGGCGCTGATGCCTGTATTTTAGTATATTTGCCGCTTTTCAGTTCTCTTTCAATAGATGAGACCTTTGCAGCCACGGCTGTATAATCAGCCTCTGTAACAGGCGTGCATAGCTTTATAAGACATACCTCCAGCAGTACTCTCTTATTCGCCGCATATTTCATATCTGACGCCAGCTCCGAAAACACCCTTATAAGCCCGCTTACTTCCTCCTTGGATATTCTCTCGTTCTGTGCCCTTAATGCCAATACGCTTTCCGATGACACATTAAGTATTTTCTCAGCGTCTGCTACTGAGGCTGTTACCATCAGGTTTCTCAAATGCAGGATATAATCGTTTACAAACTGTCCTGCGTCTCTTCCCTTTATCATAAGGTCGTCAACTATATTCATAAGCGAGTCTGCGTCCTTATCGGCTATTTTATCCGTAAGCTCAAAAAATACCGAGTCATCGACCGAGCCGACTATCTCAAGCGCCTTATCCTTTGTAAGCTCCTCATTATAATAAAATGCCATACACTGGTCAAGTATGCTTAAAGCGTCTCTCATTGAACCGTCCGCAAGCCTTGCTATAAGATACAGCGCGTCCTCGGCGGCGTTAATTCCTTCCTCCTTAGCATAGCTTTGAAGCGTTTTAGCTATTTCAGAAGCGCTGATTCTTCTAAAGTCAAATCGCTGGCATCTGGAAAGGATTGTGGCTGGAATTTTCTGCGGGTCGGTTGTGGCTAAAATAAATACAACGTGCTCAGGCGGTTCCTCCAATGTTTTTAAAAGCGCATTATACGCGCCCGGCGACAGCATATGAACCTCGTCGATTATATAAACCTTATACTTTCCCTCAGCCGGAGGATATTTAACCTCCTCGCGAATTTCACGAATGTTGTCTACGCCGTTGTTTGAGGCCGCGTCAATCTCAATTACATTGACGCTTCTTCCTTCATTGGCCGCCAGACACAGCTCACATTTGTTGCACGGCTCTCCGTCTGACGGGTTAAGGCAATTTATGGCCTTGGCAAAAATTTTTGCCGTTGATGTTTTTCCAGTTCCCCTTGTCCCGCAGAAAAGATAGGCATGGGAAACACGTCCGCTTTTAATCTGGTTTTTAAGTGTTTTAACTATATGCTCCTGACCAACAACATATTCAAATGTCTGCGGTCTGAACTTTCTGTAAAGGGCCTGATAAGAGGACATTTTAAGGTCTCCCTTCCGCTGTCTTGGACGACGGCTTTGTTTATAGTTTATCTATTTTAATATATCAATATTTCATAAAAAAATCAAGCTGTGCCATCCGGCGCAAAAAAGCGCGGATAAGTTAAAAACTGTCCCCGCGCCTATATTTCTACTGTATTAAATTATTTTTTCTGTTGGATATTTTCTGAAAAATTTTAAATCCAATATATCCGAATAAAACACCAAGCAGCGCGCCGGCCAATACGTCAGTCGGAAAATGAACATACAGATAAAGTCTTGAAAAGCCTATAATCACAGCCATAACCAAAGCGGCTTTCCAAAA
>CAUHBX010000218.1 GCA_959604475.1 uncultured Eubacteriales bacterium | reverse complement strand
TTTTACTGTCCTCTTGCACTCCAAAACAAACTTATCCTGTAAAGCAGATGGAATTCATGCTTAATACATTCTGTACCATTACAATATATAATGAAGCAAATGAAGAAAAGACAGCCGAAGAGCTTATAACAGAAGCCTTTGATTTATGCAGCAATTATGAAGACCTATTCAGCCGCACAATAGAAGGAAGCGACATATATAAAATAAACCACTCGTCAGGCAGCCCTGTTGCTGTATCAGACGAAACTATAGAAATTTTGGAAGCCGCACAGTATTACAGCAGTCTATCCGGCGGGGCATTTGATATAACTACAGCCCCTCTGACCGAAAAATGGAATTTCGAAGGCGAGGATGCTCATGTGCCATTGCCTGATGAAATAAATGAGCTTAAGGCTAAAATTGACTACTCTAAGGTAAAAATAAGCGGTAATAATGTAACTTTAGAGCCACCGGCAGAAGCAATAGACCTTGGGGCTATCGCTAAAGGATATATTGCTGACAAGCTTGCGGAATTTCTCAGAGAAAACAGTGTGACCTCAGCCATCATTGTTCTTGGCGGTAATTTATATGCAATAGGAAACAATGAGCCAGATAACAGGGACTTTAATCTTGGAATTCAGGACCCTCATGCCGAGGATGGTTCAATTATAGGTTATATAAGCACTTCCGACAAGTCCCTGGTTTCTTCAGGTAATTATCAGAGATACTTTATAGAAGACGGCAAAAGGTATAACCATATACTCGACCCTTCTACAGGCTATCCAGCAGACAACGGCTTATGCTCGGTTACTATTATATCGGATAAATCCGTTGATGGCGACGCACTTAGCACATCCTGTTTCGTGCTCGGCTTAGATAAAGGAATGGAATTAATAAACAGTATTGATGGTATTGAAGCTGTCTTTATAGATGAGGAGGAAAACATGTATTTTTCTGACGGGTTCGGAACAGATTTACATTATACAGATTATAAAGAAAATATTTCAGTTATCTCATAAATTTAATCCAGACATATTTTTATATGTCTGGATTTTTTTGTTGACAAAATGCCATTTTTAAAGTATAATAATTCTTGCGTGAAAAAAATACGTACATGCCCAGATAGCTCAGTCGGTAGAGCAGAGGACTGAAAATCCTCGTGTCACTGGTTCGATTCCGGTTCTGGGCACTTTTCTAAACCGAACATCCTGTTCGGTTTTTTTATTGTTCTAACCGTAAAAAAAGGCCTCGGATTACTCCGAGGCCTTTTAATAATCAAATTACTTCTTTTCGATAACGATACCTTTTGCAATCATGTCTTTGATTGTAGCATCATCATAGCCAAGAGATTTAAGGATTTCTGTTGAGTCCTCACCAAGTTT
This sequence comes from uncultured Eubacteriales bacterium, assembly GCA_959604475.1. Classification (GTDB taxonomy): domain Bacteria; phylum Bacillota; class Clostridia; order Lachnospirales; family Anaerotignaceae; genus Metalachnospira. The sequence continues at coordinate 2,217 of CAUHBX010000218.1, read as the reverse complement.
AGGTGATCTACCATGTCCAGCTTCCTCTTCTTTAAGCATAGGAACCTCTGTAAATTTAATAGGTGTTCTTATGTAGTAAACATTCTTGCCATCCAACTCTTTCTTGAAGATAGAGTCATTAGCCCAGTTCTGAGGGTCAATAGCGATTTCATTCATAGACTGAACGATTTCGAAAGGAAGGTCAAGTCTTGTAAGGATTTCATCCCACTCAGCAAGTGTCTTTGTAGCGAATATCGGCTCAATTTCTTCAACAAGGGCTGTGATGTTGTTAAGCATAGCAGCATATGTTGCGAATCTTTCGTCTTCAAGAAGCTGAGGAGCGTTAAGACCTTCTGTAGCAAATTTAGGGAACCAGTTGTCATACTGAATAAGAGCAAGCTGAATCCATCTGTCATCCTTTGTCTTATATGTTGTACATACAGCACTGTTTGTTTTCTTTCTTGATGAAGGCATCTCTGAACCAAATTCAGAAGCGCCAAGGAGCCAGTTAAGGCCATAAATAGCTGTGTCAAGAAGGCTTACTGTAACTCTCTCGCCTTCACCAGTTTTTGCCTGTCTGTAAAGGGCAGCGCAGATACCTGATGAAAGAGCGATACCAGCATAGTTATCACCAAATCCTGATGCAGGAATAGCAGGTGATGTGCCTTTTTCCATAAGTGAATTTGCTATACCGCCTCTTGAGAAGTAAGCTGTGTAGTCAAATCCGGGTTTGTCTTTAAGGGGTCCTAATTCACCGTATCCAAGGATAGAAGCATGGATAACTCTAGGGAACTTCTTATGTAATGTATCATAGTCAAGGCCCATTTTAACAAGAGCTTTAACACGGTTATTTGTAACGAAAACGTCTGCTGTCTCAAGAAGTTTCATCATAGCTTCCATACCAGCGGGATCCTTAAGGTTAAGTGCGAGGCCTTTCTTACCAGCGTTCTGAACGTCCATACCAAAGCTGTATTCAGATGTTTCAGCAGGATAGAAGTAGCTAACCTGTGCTGCACGTAAGTCGTCGCCCTTAGGTGACTCAACTTTAATAACATCTGCGCCATAAGATGCAAGAATTCTTGCACATGAGGGTGCTGCGATGTATGTCGACAAATCTACAACTCTAACGCCATCCAATTGTCCCATAATTTCTATCTCCTTTTCGTTTATGATTATATATTTTGTATCCCAATCGTCAAGGATACATCACCCTAACATTCTGCCTGCGAGGCGGCAAACTGTTAAGATTTTTGCTATAATACATGATATAATGACATATTATCTTGCCAAGGCAAAAACAATTTTCTGCCATTAACACATCCCATATCACATTAATAATAATATCACTCTTGAATAAAATTTGCAACCATTTATAATCATTTTTTAACAATATTTAGTTTTTTGACGTTTTAATAAAAGAGGTATTTGTATAACATTATAGTTTTTATGCAAGAATAACAAAACATTATTATATTTAAGAAATTTATAAAAAATATATTCCTTCATACTTCGTCAATCAGCCTGAAAAACTATAAATTTTATCCTTCCGAAATATGCCCTAAAAGTTTAACAAAGTATGCTGTTTTATATAAGCGCGCAGTCAATAAGCTTTTTAGTATAAGACGCCGTCGGATTTTTGAATACTTCCTCAGCAGTACCGCTTTCAACTATTTCACCAAGATACATAACTGCAATCCTGTCTGCCATATAATTAACTATCCCAATGTCATGCGAGATGAATATATATGCAATTTTAAGCTCTCTCTGGAGTTTTTTAAGGAGATTAAGTATCTGCGCCTGAACTGAAACGTCGAGAGCCGAAACCGGTTCATCACATATAATTATCTTCGGTTTGACAATAAGCGCTCTTGCTATGGCTATACGCTGGCACTGCCCTCCGCTGAGCCTTGTTGGATTGGCTTCAAGTATATCTTCCTCAAGACCTACTTTAAGAACATAATCTTTAATAAGCTCGTCCATTTCCCTGCCCTCAGGCATTATACCAAGAGTTATAAGCGGCTCCTTCATTACCTCGTATACATTAAACCTTGGATTCATTGAGCCTTTAGGGTCCTGAAATATAAACTGTATATCCCCTCTATATTTTTTATACTCACCTTCTGTCATTTCAGCTACATCTTTTCCAAGATAATATACCTTTCCGTTTGTTGGTGACTGGAGGTTGCCCAGTATTTCCCCTGTAGTTGACTTTCCGCTTCCGCTTTCGCCAACAAGTCC
>CAUHBX010000217.1 GCA_959604475.1 uncultured Eubacteriales bacterium | reverse complement strand
TTCCAGTGTGTAGCAGTGCCTTCGATGATAGCGGCGTCATCAATACTTAACGCAAAAGGCGTTAAGAGGGCTTCGCTTCTTGGCTGGTTAATGAACGGCCTTGCGCTTACGGTATCGTGTATAATGCTCCTTGGCTGGCACAGTGAGGTTATTGCTGCTGAGGCTACTACACTTCCTAACCTGTTTGTATGTAATACACTTGGAATCGGCGTTCTTTCAGTATGCTATCAGGTATCACTGTTCTTCGCATTCATCTCAACATGTGTTACAACAATATTTACAATGGTACAGAAATTTGAAAATAAGATATTCGTTAACTCTGTTTCAAACCTTAAGGTTAGACGTATAATCGTTGCTATAATCGCTATTCTCGTATGTATGTGCGTATCATTAGTAGGCCTTACAAATATCATTAAATATGCGTACGGATACTGTGGCTACTTAGGACTTATCGTTATCACAGTTCCTATGCTTACAATAGGACATAAGAAAAATAAAGAGTATATCGCTGCTCATCCTGAAAGCGTAAACTAAAAAGTAAATATGCGGTTTAAATCACTCCGATACTCGTGAATAAATGTAGAAATGAGGCAGTTTCTACATACCCGGTTCATTATTTGAACCGGGTTATTTTTTATGTTATACTATTTAATAGGTGATTTATATGGGTAAAATACTAGTAATTGCCGAGAAGCCGTCCGTAGCCAGGGACATAGCCAGGGTGCTTAAATGCAGCCAAAAGGGTGATGGTTTTATCGGGGGAGAGAAATATATAGTCAGTTGGGCTGTCGGGCACCTTGTAACGCTGTGCGAGCCGGAGGATTACGATAAATCCTTAAAACGCTGGACTTCGGCAAGTCTTCCGATAATTCCTGAAAAAATGAAGCTTAAGGCAATCAGAGGAAGCAAAAAACAGCTGGATATATTGAAAAAGCTTATGAATGATAAGGAAACCGAAAGCATTATCTGTGCTACAGACAGTGGACGGGAAGGCGAGCTTATTTTCAGATACATATATGATTTTAATAGGTGCAAAAAGCCGTTTCAAAGGCTTTGGATATCAAGCATGACAGATGCGGCAATAAAGGAAGGCTTTGCCAGCCTTAAGGACGGAAAAGAATATGATATGCTCTATACGTCTGCTAAATGCCGTTCCGAGGCAGACTGGCTTGTGGGAATTAATGCCACAAGGGCTTTCACTATAAAATATGACGCACTTTTAAGTATAGGACGTGTGCAGACACCTACCCTTGCGATGATTGTAAACAGGCAGCGCGAAATAGATGTATTTGTGCCAAGCAAATATTATGAAGTAGCTGCAGATTATGGTGATTTTAAAGGGACATGGACCGACGGAAAAAATAATACGAGGCTTGACAGTAAAGATGCCGCAGAATTAATAGCCCAAAAGGTAAAAGGCAGAGAAGGAACAGTTGCCGAGGTAACAAAAACCGCTAAGCAGACGCCGCCGCCACAACTATATGACCTTACGGAGCTTCAGAGAGACTGCAACAAGATGTATGGCTTTTCTGCACAAAATACTTTGGATATAGCTCAAAGCCTGTACGAGAAGCGGAAAATGATTACATATCCAAGAACCGACAGCCGATATCTCAGCGATGATATGATACCTAAAATAAAGGTAACGCTGAAAAGACTGACGGATGCCGGCATTTTTGCAGAATACGCGCAGAACATTATTGGGCTTGAGAAGCTTCCCATAACAAAACGTATAGTTGATAATAAAAAGGTTACTGACCATCATGCCATTATTCCGGCTGATAATTACTATAAAAAAGACAGCTTAACATCAGACGAGAAAAAGGTCTTCGGACTTATTGCCCTCAGGTTTATAGCTGTATTTAATCCAGCCTATAAGTATACGTCTACTAAAATTACTGTTATCTGTGAAGATGAAAAATTTATATCCAAAGGGTCAACGGTAACTGACGAGGGATGGAAAAGGCTGTACAGAGAGGTATATAAAAACAACAGAGACAGCGAACAGATACTGCCTGATGTTAAAAAAGGCGATAATGTTATGATTGTTGAGGCTATTTCTGTTGAAAAGGAAACCAAGCCTCCTTCACCTTATAATGAGGCGACCTTGCTTACGGCAATGGAAAATGCAGGAAAAAATACAGATGACGAGGAGCTGAAGGAAAGGCTGAAGGAATATGGCTTAGGGACACCGGCCACAAGGGCGGCAATAATTGAAAGATTAATAACAGTAGGCTATATACACAGAAAGGGAAAAATACTTGTGCCGGATGAAAAGGGGAAACAGCTTATAGAGATAGTCCCGGATGAGATGAAGTCTCCCGTTACAACAGGAAAATGGGAAAAGGGGCTTGGCTCTATAGCAAAAGGTGCAATGCAGTCTGAGAAGTTTATGTCCAGCATAAACAGATATGTGTACTATTTGGTTGACTATGCCGCGAAAAGTTCGGCAGATATAAAAATTGAGGATAAGAAAAAGAAAATAAGGTCAAAAGGAAAAGTTAAGGTTTTAGGTAAATGCCCGCTTTGCGGAGGAGACGTATTGTCAAACACAAAAGCTTACTACTGCGGAGGCTGGAAAAGGGGCTGTAAATTTACTTTATGGAAAAACAGCCTTGAACGGTACGGAGTGAGCCTGTCAGATGATATGATAAAGGAACTGCTTGATAAGGGGATTGTGTCAAAGCTTCCGGTTACTAAGGCACAGACAGGCGAGAAATGCACCGCTGATTTGATTTATAATAAAGAAAAAGGTATTATAGAGCTTATGGATATGACGGTATTGGCTGAAAATACCGCATCTGAATAATCAGCTTGTAAGACTGTTGATAAGCCTTTCCAAACACTCCTTAAATCTCTCGTTATCCTCAATTGTTCTGGGTTTAATATGGCCGCTGCGTTTGCCGCCCCTGCGCTGTTTGGCGGACACATGGCGGCGCATAAGAAGGGCGTCTATATTCTCGTCAGTGTACAGAAATCCGTTTTGGTTAAGTATGTGGGCGCCTTTTGCCATGAGCATGCATGCAAGGCCATAGTCCTGCGTTACGGCGATATCACCCCTTTGTATACGGTTTGCAATGGCAATATCGGCAGAGTCATGCCCCTTGTCGACAGTGACGGTTTCGCATGGCATATCATTCATTACATGGCTGGTATCAGTCACCATTGTTACAGGTATATTATATTTGCCTGCCGTCTCAAGGATGATTTCCTTGACGGGACAGGCATCGGCGTCAACTATTATTCGCATTGGTATCACACTCCTTAAAGACAGTATAGCACAAATAACAAGGGACAAAAAGCTTGACTGTAAAGTATATTTTTAATATAATAGTAAGTTAGAAAAAGTATGTCGGACTATGTGAATTTATAAGGGTGAAAAACTATGATAAGAAGCATGACCGGTTTCGGCAGATGTGAGAATGAAGCGGAGGGACGAAAGTTCAGCGTTGAAATAAAATCTGTCAACCACAGATATAATGACATATCTATCCGTCTTCCAAGAACTATGAATTATCTGGAGGATAAGATAAGAAAAACCTTAATGAAAAAGATAATGAGGGGCAAAACCGACGTTTA
>CAUHBX010000216.1 GCA_959604475.1 uncultured Eubacteriales bacterium | reverse complement strand
GGCAATAGGTATTATAGTACCTGCGTTTTTTGCGCTTCTGCTTGGCTATTTCATATTTTCCAGCAAAATAAAGGGCGTATTCTTTACAATTATAACTCTGGCGCTGGCCCAGATATTTAAGGACTTCATAATTAACGTGCAGAAATATACAAACGGCTTTAACGGGCTTCAGGGAATTAAAAGGTTTGCCTTAAACGGAGGGGAGCCACTTAGCCGTATCCAATATTACTATGCAGTGCTTGGCATCGCCGTGCTTGTGTTCCTCTTCTGCATATGGCTTACAAACAGCAGAGTCGGCAAAATAGCCACATCAATACGTGAGAACGAGCAAAGACTTGGATTTTTCGGATATAAGGCTTCGCATTTTAAAATACTTATTTTTGTTATTTCAGGAGCGCTGGCAGGACTGGCGGGAGTCCTTTACGCACCTGCAACCGGAACCATTACAACCGAGGACATAGGCATTGCCGCTTCCACTTCGGCAGTAGTGTGGATAGCGGTCGGAGGAAGGGGTAACCTGACGGGAGCACTCGCCGGGACTCTTTTTATCAACTGGGCTCAGAGCATACTTTCAGAAAGCTTCGCCTCATACTGGCAGCTTATAATCGGTGCTATGCTTCTTGTAATCATTTTCTTTATCCCCAACGGAATTATTGGACAGATTATCAGCTCTGCCGGCCACAGGAAAAGCGGCAGAAAAACGAAGGCCGCGAAAAATAGCGCCGAACTGGCCGGCACAAAGGAGGCGTAGCGTATGAAGGACAATATTTTATTAGATATCAGGGATTTAAGCGTATCGTTTTCCGGCTTTCATGCCGTAAGCGGCGTTAATATTCAGGTGTATGAGGGCGAGATACATGTAATTATCGGCCCAAACGGAGCCGGCAAAAGCACACTCATGGACTTGATTACAGGAAAAACAAAGCCGACATCAGGAGAGATTTTGTACGAGGGAAAAAATATAGCCGGAAAGGAGCCGGGGATTATAGCCTCCCAGTATAATATCGGCAGAAAATTTCAGGGGCCCAATGTATTCGACAATATGACTGTTTGCGAAAATATAGAGATAGCCCTTGCAGGATACACGACTGTGGCAAAGGCCTTTGCCTTTCGCAGAACAGCCGCGGTTAAGGAGAAGATAAAGGAGATATTAGATTTAATACAGCTTTATGACCAAAGGGACAGAATGGCCGCGGAGCTTGCCCACGGGCAGAGACAGTGGCTGGAGATAGGCATGGTAATTGCCCAGTCCCCAAAGCTTATTATACTTGACGAGCCCGCCGCGGGAATGACGGACAAGGAAACCTATAAGACGGGGGAGCTTGTAAAGAAGCTGGCAGGAGAGCATACGCTTATAGTTATTGAGCACGATATGGAATTTGTGGAGCAGATAGCCGAAACAGTGACTGTGCTTCATCAGGGGAAAGTTCTGGCCAACGGTACGTTCAGCGAGGTAAAGGCAAATCCCGAGGTAGTAAGCGTATATCTTCAGGATGAAAACGGGGAGGGATTTTAATGCTGGAAGTAAGAGGAATTAAAGTAAATTACGGTAAGAGCAAGGTAATAAACGGCCTCAGCATTAATGTTGAGGAAGGTGAAAAGCTGGCAATACTCGGGCGCAACGGAGTAGGAAAAACAACCCTCTTAAAAGCCGTTATGGGCGTGCTGCCGCTGGAGGACGGACACATTACGCTTGAGGGCGAGGATATTTCTAAGGAAATGCCTCATATGCGTTCCAAGCAGGGAATAGCCTATGTTCCCCAGGGCAGAGAAATCATACCCGACCTGACTGTTGAGGAAAATCTCGATTTGGGAGGCTATGCACATACCAGCGAACTGTCAGTGCAGAAAAATAAGGTGCTGGACTTTTTTCCGGCGCTTAATATACACCTTAAAAGAAAAGGGGGAGTGCTTTCAGGCGGACAGCAGCAGCAGTTGGCAATCGCCCGCGCGCTTATGGCAAGCCCTAAAATTCTTCTTCTTGATGAGCCCACAGAGGGCATTCAGCCTAATATTGTTGCTGAAATAGCTACAATCCTTGAAAGAATACGAAAAGAAATGAACGTAACGCTTGTAATCGTAGAACAAAATCTGAAGTTCGCAAAGAAGATTGCGGACAATTATATAATACTGCAAAAAGGCAGGGTAGTGTCTGAGGGAGCTATAGAGAGCCTCGGGGACGAAACTATAAACAAATACCTTGCAGTTTAAAACCGGAAGGGAGGAATGTCACATGACGGATTTAATGATAGTTGATGATTTCAAGATATTCAGAGAGCACCTGAAAGGGCTGAATTGTCTGAAAAACCGCAAGGACATCAGCTTTAAGGGTGAGGCCGAAAACGGCGTTGAGGCATTGAGGCTTTTAAGGGAAAATCCTGTGGACATTCTTCTTACCGATATTAACATGCCTGAAATGAACGGCCTTGAGCTGCTTAAGCATGCCAAGAGGGAAAGGCTGTGCAAATGTGTGATATTGATGAGCAGGTGCGCGAATTTTGAGTATGCCAGAAAGGGCATAGTGCTTGGTGCGTTTGACTATATAGTGAAGCCGGTTGGAGAGGAAGCGTTTGAAAAGGTAATAAGCAGAGCAATCGGATATATATGCGAAAGGAATATTGGGGACTGCTTCTGCCTTGAATGTCAAGCGATTGCTGAAGACATTTTAACCTGCGGAACTAAGCTTGATAATTTAGTTATGAATTTAATAATAAAGTGCCGCAAAACTGCCGGAGAAGATTTTGTCAAAGCCGCGTCAATGCTGTCGGACTCACTGAGACAGATTTATTCGGAGGTAACAGAAAAAAGAAAGAAAATAATTATAGTAATCAGAGATATAGACGAGGCCTGCAAGCTTATAGTTCAGGCCAAGGATTGCGCAGAAGCGGCGGAGGCGTTTATAAATTATGCAAAAGAAATATATGCAGCGGTTAAAAATTATTACCCGCCGAACATGACGGACCTGTCGGAAACAGCGGCCGACTATATTTTTGACCACCTGTTTGAAAAAGTGACGCTTACGGACGTCTCGGAGTTCTGTTTTGTCAGCAATACATATTTAAGCCACAGCTTTAAAAGAAATATGGGGAAGTCCTTTGTGGACTATGTGACGCTTCTTAAATTGCAGGCGGTAAAAAAATTACTAACTGAAACAGAGCTTAATATGGCTGAGATTGCCGAAAGACTAGGGTATGACGACTGTAAATATATGGGTCGGATATTTAAAAATATGTTCGGCTGTACGCTGTCGGATTACAGAAAAATGAACTGTAGGCGCTTTAGCGGAGAGCTTTAAAAATACAGGAGGGAACTTATGAGACTTACACCTAAGGAACAGGAAAGGCTTATTATTTTCGACGTGGCGGAAATAGCCAGACGAAGGTATTTAAGGGGGCTGAAGCTGAATTATGTTGAGGCTACGGCAATTATATGCGACGAAATTTTGGAAAGGGCGAGGGAAGGGAAAATGAGCGTATCACAGCTTATAGAAATGGGTTCGCTCATACTTTCCGAGGAGGATGTAATGGAAGGCACGGCAAGCCTTATGACCGAAATACAGGTAGAGGCGCTTTTTCCCGAC
>CAUHBX010000215.1 GCA_959604475.1 uncultured Eubacteriales bacterium | reverse complement strand
GCTCCGCCTACATATGCCGCAGGTGTGTTTCCGTTTGCCTTGTCAAGCATTATTGTGAACTGCTCTGTTGTTACAAAGTCGTTGGGGCCGAAGGTTGTTCCGTCATATCCGAGAACTATTCCCTGCTCGTATGCCCACGCCACTGCCTTTGCATAGTATGCGTCGCCTGTTACGTCAAGGAACGGGCTTACGTTTGCGGGTTCAGGCTTTCCTGCCTTATTCCACAGGATTGTCGCTGCCATTCCTCTTGTAAGCGTTCCGTTTGCTGCGAATACTCCATCGCTTACGCCTACCATCCAGCCTTTTTCATATACCTTGATAATTGCGTCATAGTTGGGGTCGCTTGTTGATACATCATAGAAGGGGCCCTTTTCCTCAGGAGTTACAACAGGTTCCTCTTTCTTTTCATCGTCCTTCTTGCTTACCTTGCCCTCTTCAAGTGAGTAGCTGCTTCCGCTGGATTTCTTCTCGCTTTTTTTGTAATCCTTGTATTCTTCCTCGTCCATTACTACGTAATTTCCGTTTTTGTCCTTTACAAGGTTGCTGTCTTTATCGATATAATCCTCTATATCTTCCGTAAATTTACCGTTTACAATCTTTATTTCAGCTTTTTCCTGGTCGCCCTTTTTCATAACACTGCCTGTAACTACAGTGTCGCTGCCTGTAATTTTAATTTCAGATGAATAATTTTCATTGGCATCAGAGAAAACAGCAGGTACTTCATCATTTTTGCTTTCTATTTCGCAGTCTTCTATAGACACATTGGCATCGGCCTCATAAGCGCCTTTACTGTTATTTCCAACAACAACGGCTCCCATGGGAACCTCGTTTCCGCTTCCCCAGCTGCCGTCCTGATATTTAGAACTATTTCCAGCTTCATTTTCAGCGAACTTTCCTGTCACAGTAATTGTGCTGTCCTCTACGGTTACATCGCCGGCACGCGCTACCAGCGCCTGTCTGTCGGCTTTAAGGTCACAGTCAGTAATTTTAAGCGTTCCGTCTACATTAATCATAACTGCTGTATTATCCCCATCGTCTGATGATGAAGTAAATTTCGAACCTTTAAGTGTAATCTTAACGCCATAGTTATCTCTTGAACCAGCATTTGTTGCCACGCAATATAATGCCGCGTTAACATCGCAGTTTGTTATATTTACAGCCGCAGCATCGCCCTTTGGATAAAATGCGGAGCCTGTACACTCAACATTTATATTTTCTGCGTTTATTGTAGCGTCCTTTAACGGATTGAAAGCGGCATAGTTGCCTCTAACTCCTGTAAGCTTAAGTGTGCCTCCCCTTTTCGTTCCGGAAACAGAGCTGTCTATAAAGCTCAGCGTATAATCTCCGAATGAAACTGTACCTCCGGTATATTCTAAAGTATTGCCGTTAAGGTCGTATGTAATATCCTCATCAACAGATAAAGTATCAATACTTACATCCTCAGTCAGCTTAATTACTCCGTCTACAGCTTCCGGCAGCTCTCCATCAGCAGCAAACGCCGTAAAGCTCACCACACTTAACGCCATTACCGCGCCTAATACTGCCGCAGTCAGTTTTTTAAATCCTTTCATATAATATCCTCCTTTGTATAAATGTCTGTACTGTAATTCCCATTTTACCCCCCCCCAGGCAAATTTTGTCAAGTGTAATTGGGAATAAATAAGTGTAAATGGGAATAAATATGCGTAATCGGGAAAATATACAAAGCCGAAATGGGCGCACAAAAAAAGCGGAGGCATTTGCCTCCGCTTGAATAATCTTATGCTTTGAACTTTTTAACCTCTGCTGTAAGTACGGGAACAACCTCAAGAAGGTTTCCAACGATACCAACATTGGCGATATCAAAGATTGAAGCGTCCTCGTCCTTGTTGATAGCAACGATATAGTCAGCTCCTGTAATACCGGCAACGTGCTGTGTAGCTCCTGAAATACCGCATGCGATATAAAGCTTGGGAGCAACGCTCTTGCCTGACTGGCCAATCTGGTAAGCCCTTGAAATCCAGCCTGCCTCGATAGGTGCCCTTGTAGCGCCGATAACGCCGCCAAGTGCGTCCGCAAGCTCCTTAAGGATAGCGAAGTTTTCTGCGTTACCTACTCCACGTCCGCCTGCAACGATAACGTCAGCCTCTTCAAGGTTAACTGTCTCTGAAATTTCTTTAACAACGTCTGCAATCTTTGTTTTGATTGCGTCAGCGGGGCACTCGATAGCCTCTGTGATTATCTCTCCGGCCTTAGCTGTGTCAGCCTCCGCTTTCTTGAATGCGCCTGAACGCAGAAGGGCAAATTCGATTTCGCTTTCGCAAACGTCGTCGTTAAGGATACCGCCAGCGTATACGGGGCTTGTGTAAACAATCTTATCTCCGTCAACACTGACTCCTGTTACGTTAGTAACAACGCCTGAACCGAATTTAGCGGCTGTCTTGGGTGCAAGGTCCTTTCCGTCTGCTGTTGCGCCTACGAATACAGCCTTGGGAGCGTATTTTTTAACAAGCTCGCAAAGAGCGTTAGCGTAAACGTCTGTGTTATATACTTCATACTGTGCTCCGTCAACAACTACAGCCTTGTCAGCGCCGAATGCGATTGCCTGTTTAGCGGCCTCTGCAACGTCCTTGCCGATAACAGCGGCGATAACCTCTCCGCCCTGGGCTGCGGCCTTCGCAGGTGAAAGAATTTCAAGACCTACGTTTTTAGCTTTGCCTTCAGCAGCTTCAACATATACTAATATATTTTTCATCTCTAAGTTCCTCCTCCCGATTATAATACTTTAGCGTCTACAAGCATAGCAAATGCCTTAAGAGCTGATTCTTCGTTAGTTTCCTCTTTGATTTTTACGCCGGCTGATTTCTTAGCGGGCTCATAAACCTTGATTGTCTTAACGGCTGAAGCAGCGCTTACGCCTGTCTCAACTGCAGGAATTTCTTTCTTTCTTGCAGCCATTTTGCTCTTCATTGTAGGGTATCTGGGCTCATAATCGGGTTTGATGATACCAAGAACACAGGGTGTTCCGATTTCAATAAGGTTATATCCTTCTTCTGTTTCCTTCTTAACGGAAAGTCCGCCGTCCTTGGGCTCGAAGCCGATAACGTCAACAACCTCGCCGTATCCGAGCTTCTCGCTTAAAAGCTGGCTGATAACGCCGCATGCGTAGTCTGTGGATTCCTTGCCGCAGCAAACGATGTCAAATTTCTTGCCTCTTGTTTCCTCAAGCTTAGCTACAGCCGCAGCCAGTACTTCACTTGTTGCAAACGCGTCAGCGCCTTCAACAACGTCGCTTACAAGGTAAGCCTCGTCAGCGCCTACAGCCAGGCAGTTTTTCATAACGTCTTTAACGTTGTCTCCGCCGATTGACATAACTACAACAGTACCGCCGTTGGCCTCTTTATATCTTGTAGCCATTTCAAGAGCGTAACCGTCAAATGGATTGATAACAGGAGCTATTTTTTCGATATCAGGTGCTCCTGAAGCGTTTAATTTAACTTCCACATCTGCATCGGGAACCTGTTTTACACAAACTAAAATTTCCATTTAGAATTTCCTCCTCTAAAAATTATGTTTTGGTATGCTTGTCCGGCGCATATCCAGCCCTTTAAAAACTTTATCAAAGTTT
>CAUHBX010000214.1 GCA_959604475.1 uncultured Eubacteriales bacterium | reverse complement strand
AAATATATTTGAAAAGGGAAAAGACCTTTCATATCCTGAATCAGCAGTAGAATACTTTAAAGGAATGATGGGAAGGCCTGACGGAGGGTTCCCTGACGATATATCAAAGATAGTACTCAAGGACCAGAATCCCATTGAAGGCCGTGCCGGAGAAATGCTTGAGCCTGCTGATTTTGATAAAATGGGACAGGAGCTCATGGAGAAGTTTAACTTTGACCATGTAAATATAAGAAATATTCTAAGTTATGCCCTTTACCCTAAAGTATATGATGACTACTGCACACATCTCCAGCATTATAATGATGTATCACGCCTTGACAGCCACGTATATTTCTACGGTCTTAAAAAAGGCGAAGAAACAGTGCTCAGAATAGGAGAGGGCAAGGCAATAATTATCAAATACATTGATATGACAGAGCCGAATGAAGATGGTTACAGAACTCTTACCTTTGAAATCAATGGTATAATGCGTGAAGTAACAATTCTTGACAAGAGCCTTGAGGTTAAGAGTGACAGAAAGCTTAAAGCTGAAAAGAATAATCCTTCTCATCTTGGTTCGCCAATTCCTGGCACAGTAAGCAAGATATTTGTAAAGGAAGGCGACAGGGTAGAAAAGAATACAGTTATTATGACTGTCGAGGCAATGAAGATGGAGACATCTGTATTGTCGAAGGTAGCCGGCGTTGTGGACGAAATTTATGTGCATGAGGGCGGGGCCGTTAATCAGGAAGAACTGCTTGTTTCATTTAAAGTTGACGAAGAACAGAAATAAATGCTATTATTAAATCCCGTGGCAAATGCCGCGGGATTTTTGCAGTTGAAATAAATACTGCAATTAAGTATAATTACTATATATATTACAATCATGAAAGGATTAGACATGATATCTTATATTAAAGGCGAAATAACATACAGCGGCGGAGATACCATTGTTGTTGAGAATAACGGCATTGGCTATGAAATAGTTGTACCGGCATTTTCAGCTCAGCTGCTTTCATCACAAAAGGGTATTGTTACCGTTTATACATACATGAGCGTCAGAGATGATGGGATTACCCTTTTTGGATTTGCCAGCAGAGAAGAAAAAAATATCTATGAAAAGCTCATATCGGTTTCTGGAATAGGACCTAAGGCTGCTGTAAGCATTCTTGGAGTAATGACTCCTGCGCAGCTTATAACCGCAATTGTTTCATCGGATGCAGCTGCAATTGCCCGAGCACCTGGAATTGGTAAAAAGACAGCGCAAAGAGTTATATTGGACCTTAAGGATAAAATCGGAAGTGATGATTTAACTGAAATGTTTGATGCAGAAACAGACATTTCGGCAATGAACTCCATTTCGGATGGGGATGACAGGTCTGAAGCGGCTGAGGCACTCGTAGCTCTTGGGTATTCAAGAAGCGAGGTTATTAAAGCTGTAAGTAGGGTTTATAACAAAGACATGGATGTTCAGAAAATACTTTCAGCCGCCTTAAGAGAACTTAGCAGGCTGTAAAACAGCAGGAGTATTTAAATGGAAAAACGAATTATAACAACAGCAGCAAGTGAATATGACAGCGAAATAGAAATGAGCCTACGTCCGGATACATTGGAGACTTATATAGGGCAGGATAAGGTTAAAAATAATCTCAAAGTGTTTATTGAGGCCGCAAAAAAGAGGAAAGAGCCTCTTGACCATGTGCTTTTATATGGACCTCCTGGGCTTGGAAAAACTACACTGTCAAATATTATAGCTAATGAAATGGGTGCTGGATTTAAAACTACCTCAGGACCTGCGATAGAACGCCCAGGCGATATGGCAGCTATACTCAACAGCCTAAATGAGGGCGATGTCTTATTTGTTGATGAAATACACAGGCTTAACAGAATAATCGAAGAAATACTTTATCCTGCGATGGAAGACTTTGCGATAGATATTGTAATCGGAAAGGGAGCGGGCGCAAGGAGTGTACGTTTGGAGCTTCCAAAGTTTACACTTATAGGAGCCACAACTAGGATTGGACTTCTAACAGCCCCTCTTAGGGACCGTTTTGGGGTTGTCAATCATTTGGAACCTTATAGTACGGCTGATTTATCGCGAATTGTAATCCGTTCTGCAGAGGTGCTGAATACAGAAATAGATTCAGGAGGAGCTGCAGAAATAGCGCGGCGTTCGAGAGGTACGCCGCGTATAGCAAACCGTCTGTTAAAAAGAGTAAGAGATTTTGCCCAGGTACAGTACGATGGTAATATAACTTGCGATGTTGCTTCTGCCGCTTTGGATTTGTTAGAGGTAGACAAAAACGGCCTTGACATGACTGACAGAAAAATACTTTTGTCAATAATAGATAAGTTTAACGGAGGCCCTGTAGGTTTAGATACAATAGCCGCGGCTGTCAATGAAGAGTCTGAAACAATAGAGGACGTAATTGAGCCATACCTTATTCAGCTTGGTTATATAAAGCGTACACCAAGAGGAAGGGTAGTAACAGCGGGAGGATATGCGCATTTTGGACTAACCCCGCCTAAAGACAGTGATGCAGGCCAGATACAGCTTGAAATTTAAATTAATTTTAAAAAGCCATGCAATTAGTGCATGGCTTATATTTCATCTTTTGGCTCTTTCAATACAGGCATCGGCTGCGCCTAATATTAGCTCGCCTGTAACAGTATAATCTGATGCCAGTTCAATGTTGTCGGTGGATTGCTCAGACAGAATTTGAGCACATATTTCATCAGCAGTGGATTGTGCAAGCGGATAAAATACTGTTAATGTGCTTGATGTGGGGATAAATGTCACGTCAGTTATTTTGTCTTCACTAAATGTGAGGCTAACAGCTGCGGTTTCGTCACCCATAGAAATATTTGTAGTATATGTACCTGATTTATACTGCGCGTCAGAACCTTTTGGTACAAGCATTATAATAAGAGCTATTATAATTGCGGCGCCGATGACAGCGAATATTACTGTCTTAACCAGCTCCTTGAGTTTTATTACCATAAATTTTGTTTTGCTCATGCCGAATCCTCCAAAGGGCGTTTTTATTATATATTTATTTTGTGTTTCAGGATATTATTACATGACGGGTGGTTTTTGTTATGGGATTAAGATTTATTATAGGAAGAAGCAGAAGCGGAAAGACATCATTATGCTTAAATGAAATTAAAGAAAAACAAAAGCTTGGAAAAAGGCTTATATATATTGTTCCGGAACAATACTCCCTGCAGGCAGAGAGAGAGCTTGTTGAAGTAAGCGGAGGAATAGTATCAGCGGTTGTATTAAGCTTCAGAAGACTGGCTGATAATATATTTTTTGAACGGGGAGGCTTACCAGGAAAGCATTTAAGCGATACTGGCAAGCTCATACTTATTAGACGCATATTGATGCGTAATAAGGAAAAATTAGCTTATTTTGGAGTTGTATGCGGAAGACAAGGATTTATTAGCCGCTTGGGAGAAGCAGTAAGTGAGTTTTTTGCCTACGGTATTACTCCTGATGATATAAAAAGATATGCCGAGGGCTTTTCGGAGGACAGTGCAATCAATTTGAAGTTAAAAGACATATCTCTGATTTATTCTGAGTACTGCAGATTTATTAAAACAGAATATGTTTCCTCAGATGATATGCTG
>CAUHBX010000213.1 GCA_959604475.1 uncultured Eubacteriales bacterium | reverse complement strand
AAATCCCGGGGATCTAGTCTGCGCTGCTGCTAACAATACCGGCGCTCCGGCAAATAATGAACTGAACACTTTTAGTTGTCCTCCTTAAGACTGCAAAAATAAGAATCATCTAGTACGGCGCTGTCTAATCCATAGCGCCTTCAATCAAGGTACCGGGTCATATCCGCCATCATGAAATGGATGGCATTTTAATATCCGTCTTATGCTGAGGTAAAGTCCCTTAAAAGGGCCGTATTTTGTTATTGCCTCATAGGCATACTGCGAGCAAGTCGGTGTAAAACGGCATGTCGGTCCAAAATGAGGCGAAATACACAGCTGATAAAACCTTATCAAAAGCAAAAAAACTTTCTTCAATATTTTTTTCATATAAAAATCAGCTCTTTTCGAGAATATCGGCCTTATCCGCCAAAAGGTTATGCTTTCTAAGAAGATGATTAAGGGATTTATATATATCGCGGTAAGTGGCTTCATTTGCCGTAACCCTTGCTATCACTACAATATCATAGCCCTTTACAATCTTCTGCTCGCTTAAACGGTAGCTTTCTCGGATAAGCCTTGTCACTCTGCTGCGGGTTACGCTTTTTCCGACCTTTTTGCTTACGGAAATACCAAGTCTGTTAACATTTCTTCCGTTTTTAATTACATACATAACAAGATGGCGGTTAGCCAGTGACTTACCCCTGTTATAAACGTGTCTGAACTGAAAATTTTTTCTCAATGATTCGGTAAATTCCACAATTATCCCTCTCTTCAAGGATTGAAAAAAGCGCTGCATATTATAAAAGGCCACTCTCAGCGGCCTTATTATATCTGTATATGCTAAAGATTTTTAAAATTATGCTGATAATACTTTTCTGCCTTTTTTTCTTCTTGCAGCTAAAACCTTTCTTCCATTGGCTGTCGCCATTCTTTTTCTGAAACCATGAACTTTGCTTCTCTGTCTTTTTTTAGGCTGGAATGTCATTTTCATACCGCGCGCACCTCCTTTTTATTGCATAAGAAATCCTTGCTTCTGGGCAAGCACTGTTATCATTATATTCAATAAATGCCCTATCGTCAAGAAAATTCGTAATTTATTTTATTAAATGAACAACTTGTGGAAATGTATAAAAACCGCACAATATGTTGTTATTAATGATTTATATTCACACTGCTATTTCTTACAGAAAAATGTTTGTTAATGTTTCGTGTTGATAAAAACTCTTATTTTTGATATATTTAAGTAACGGAATAAACATAATTCACATTTAAAAAATTTCGGAATTATAAACAGATTAAATTTATCAAGAAGTTATCAACAAATTGTTGATAATTCTGTGCATAACTTTTAAAATACATACATAACATATTGTTTTTAAGGAAAAAAACAGCTGTTGATTTATTTAATAACTTAAATCTTAAAAATGTTAATCATATTATCACGTGAAACAGTTAAATAAAGTTATCAACATAATCAACAAATCATTTGTGTATAAATCTGTAAAATTATTAACAAACAGGAGGGCAAGCTCAATGGAAATATCGGAACTTTGGACCAATACGCTTCAGCTTTTGGAGCCTGAAATTTCTCCGATATCATTCAAAACATGGATAGAGCCGATTGTTCCCGTGAAGATTTCGGGCAACACAGTAGTTTTGAGGATAGATGAAAGCTTCATTAAAAGCATGGTCGAAACGAGGTTTCTCTCGCTTATAGAAAACACGGTTAAGCACGTAGGGGGAGCAGACTATAAAATCAATATAATTTCAGGTGAAGAAAGCCCGGAGGAGGACAAAAGGACAGAGGAAAAGTCATCTAAATCAAAGTCAAGTTTAGAAAGCAACCTTAATCCTAAATATGTTTTCAGCACCTTTGTTGTCGGAAACAGCAACAGAATGGCTCATGCTGCATCGCTTGCAGTTGCGGAGGCGCCGGCAAAGGCATATAATCCGCTTTTCCTTTACGGAGGCGTTGGTCTTGGAAAAACACATCTTATGCATTCCATAGCCCATTACATTCTTGACCAAAATCCAAGCGCAAAGGTTCTATACGCTTCCTGCGAAACCTTTACCAATGAGCTGATTAACTCTATCAGGGACGATAATAATGAAGAGTTCCGAAGAAAGTACAGAAATATTGACGTGCTTTTAATAGACGATATACAGTTTATATCACAGAAGGAGCGTACACAGGAGGAATTTTTCCATACCTTTAACGCCCTGCATGACGCCAACAAACAGATAATAATATCAAGCGATCGGCCTCCAAAGGAAATTAAAACCCTTGAGGACAGGCTCAGAAGCAGATTTGAGGGCGGACTTATAGCCGATATTCAGCCTCCTGATTATGAGACGAGAATAGCAATTCTTAAAAAAAAGGCAGAAAACGAAAGGCTTGAAATTGATAACGAAGTGCTTGCATACATAGCAAAAAATATTATTTCAAATATAAGGGAGCTTGAGGGTGCGCTTACAAGAGTTGTGGCCTACGCCAAGCTTACCCAGGCCGAAATAACAAAATCCCTTGCTGAAAACGCACTTAAGGATATTTTTAACGAACAGTCGGCAATTGAGATTACTCCTGAAAGAATACAGGAAATAGTGGCACAGTACTATAATATTCGGCCTGAAGATATAATAGGCTCGAAAAGAAACAGCTCTATTGCCAAGCCCCGCCAGGTGGCAATGTATCTTTCAAGACAAATGCTTGATATGTCTTTACCAAAGCTTGGAGAGCATTTTGGCGGAAGGGACCACACAACAATAATACACGGTATAAATAAAATACAGGAAAACCTTAAAACAGATAAAAGCCTTCAAAATATTATTTTTGAGCTGGAAAACAGAATAAAGGGCGAATAGTTAATGATGTTGAAAAGCTGTTGATTAGCTGTTTAACAATATAAAAATATTGTGGACAAGTTTTTTAATACCCAAAGGCCTGTTAAACCTGTGGACAACTAACAATTTTCAAAATTGTTTTAAACAGGCTTTTCAATAGTGGAAAACTTTTAGTTTCTGGGGACAAAATGACTTTTCAACAAATCAACAGGCACTACTACTATTACTACGAGAAAAATTATTTATATATCTATAATTTATACAGAGGGGAGTTATCAACAAATGAAATTCAGCTGCTCAAGGGATTCTCTGCTTAATGCTATAAATATTGTATCAAAGGCGGTGTCATCAAGAACAACGCTTCCAATACTCGAATGCATACTTTTAACAGCAAATGAAGACGGACTTAAGCTTACCGGCAACGACATGGAGCTTGCCATTGAGTCTTCATATATAGACGCCGATATTGATGAAACAGGCAAAATAGCTGTAGACGCCAGATTTTTTTCAGATATCATACGAAAGGTTAACGGCGATACTGTAAAAATATCCGTTGATGACAAAAATATAGCAACTATCAAATGCGGAAAGAGTGAATTTAAAATATCGGGACAGGACGGAGAGGATTTTCCTCTGATACCTGAGGTTGAAAAAAACGTTAAATTTGTAATATCTCAGAATGATTTGAGAAATTTAATCAGACAGACCATTTTCTCTATTTCGCAGGATGAGTCAAAGCCTGTATTAACAGGTGAATTAATTGAAATTGAGGATAACATGATTGATTTCGTATCTG
>CAUHBX010000212.1 GCA_959604475.1 uncultured Eubacteriales bacterium | reverse complement strand
GTATATTTCATCTTTTTCCTGAGGAATAAGCTCATTCCTAATATCATTTAGTGTAACATATCTTCCCTTTTCGGTAATTCTTCCTATAACAGCAGCATTTACACCGCTGTCCTTTAACTTTTTGACCAGCCGCTCACCGTCAAAAGCCGTCATAATCATGGTTCCGCTTGATATTAGCCTAAGATAATTTATTCCAGCCGCTCTGCACAGCTCTTTAGTGCATTCTAATACGGGTATTTCATCTGCATATACCTCTACTCCGACATTGGAGCATTCAGCCACTTCCCATATAGCCCCTAAAATTCCGCCCTCAGTAGCATCATGCATAGCTGTAGCTCCATATTCTGTTGCAATAATTCCTTCCTTTACCACACTTATTTTTGAGGCAAGGCTCTTTGCATCTTCAATAAGCTCATCCGAAACAAGGCTTTTAAGCTCGTCTTCATAATCACCAGCAATTATGGACGTACCCTCAATAGCAGCCCATTTTGTCATAATAATATGCTGTCCAGGCTTAGCACCTCCAGATGATATAAACTTACGGCCTTTTGTTTTGGCAATAACTGTTCCGTTTACTACAGGTTTATTCACAGCTGTTGTTATTTCTGTATGTCCGCCAAGTATTTCTATGCCAAGTTCTCCGGCAGCCTTATACGCACCGTCTATTATATCCTTTAAATCCTTTTCAGTGCTGCCCTCAGGCATTAATGCAGTCAGAAGCATTCCTATAGGTTCTGCACCAGCCGAAGCCGCGTCATTGCAGTTAATATGAACAACAAGATAACCGGCATTGCTCCCAGCTGCAGTAATAGGGTCAGTTGACAGAACACAGATTTCTCCGCCAAGGTCAACCGCAGAACAGTCCTCTCCTGTAGACGGCCTGATTATAATATCGTCTCGTTTATTTACATTATTATTAATTGGGTTAAGCACAAGTCGGTTAAGTATTTCTACCGGTACTTTTCCTATCTCAAGCTTTTCGTCCATAGTGTTTCTCCTTAAATTATCCTCCGATTACTATATCTGCTGAATCAGTGTCATCACCTATAGAAGGTGTCGGCTGATTGTCCGGTTCCACTTGAGCTGTCGTATCTGAAGACGGAGTTGTTGTCGGCTCAGTTGGTGTTGGTTCAGTAGGTTCTGTTGTTGTCGGTTCAGTAGGTTCTGTTGTTGGTGGTATTTCCGGTATTGGTGTCTCTGTTGGTGTTTCTGATGGATCAGCTGCGCCAATTACTGGAACTTCTTCTGCTTCCTTCGGTTTTGTACCTACTCTTACCTCATCAGCCGTTGCAATATATGTCGATGAAGAAAACCATTCTCTGCTTATAAGCTCATCGCCTTCATATACAAGCTTATACGTATCAATTTTAGCACCTGTCTTTCCGCTGTAAGTAACCTCTCTCTCCCCTACATACATATTAGGGTCTTCAGTAACTTTTTCAGCCGGCTTTCCTATTGTTGAAATCCAGACCCTTTCAAAATCAACCTTATGGCCTTCATCATGGATTTCATGTCCATAAATGTTGCATATAAGATTGTTGTTTTCAAGATAAGTTTCTATATATACCGGATAATCCGTATCATTCTGAAATCTCAGATTTTTATATGTTCCTGCAACAGCGGCGTCCCTTCCAAGGGGAACATATCCGACCATAAGTGAGTGGTTGTGCCGTTCAACTATTTTAAGCTCCGCAAAAATAGCTGCATTATAAATAGTAGTCGTCACCTGGCATACTCCGCCTCCAAGTGCATTGACAATTTTCCCGTTTTCTATTACTCCTGCAGCCTTATATCCGTTTTCTGCAGTCTGAGGTCCAAGCGCCTCATTCATATCAAATATATCTCCCGGCTGCAGTACAGTTCCATTTATTTTCTCACATGCTACACGAAGGTTCTCATTTCTGTTCTTGTCACTTGCTGAAAATGAAGTTGAAAATGATCCAATGAGGGCTTTTTCTTCTTTTATGTCTTCAATATCAACAGCAACAGGGGTTATTGGCTCAAGGCTTCCAGACGCTAAGCTTTTAACAATCTTCTCGGCCGTTTTATCTATATCCATTTCAAAGTCTACTTCGCTGTTATTTATATCATCTGATATGGCAGAAAGTTTTTCTTTTAAAATCAGCTCATCACAGACATAAGTTACCGGAATATTTACAGGCGACTCCTTAAGCTGCTCAATCTCAGCCGCACGTTCTTCTTCTGTTCCAACACTTCCTATCTCAAGAGCAGAGTTCAGAGCCTCTTCATAATTAAGCACAGCTCCAATATCCTCAAACATAATTTCCCACTGTTTATCATTATGCTCCAGTATTACTTTCAGGTTATCTTTCAGCTGAGCTGAGAGCCTTTCTGTAGCCTCTCCTATTGTCAATCCGCCTATATCAACTCCGCCGACCGATACGCCTGCATGTATTATTTCTTCCGAAGTCTGCTGTGTTTCCACCGTTTTATTATTGCAGGCAGCCATAGAAACAATCATAACAACTGCAAACACTACTGAAAAACACTTTTTTATTTTTAATTTAAAAAAATCCGCCATCTTTTTTGCCCTCTACTTTATATTAAATCTAAAAATTGTAATTGCATTAATAGTATCATAAAACCTATTGTCGTACAAGGGAATATTTGATACTTAAAGTAACCGTAAAATAATTGTAATAAATCTCAGCGTGCAAAAAAATTTGCACGCTGATTCTGTGTTAATGTATGGAAATTTAAATTAGCTTTTTCTTCTATTCCTCTTTATGTCTGCAAGCTTACTGGAAGAAGATATAGTATCTTCAGAAGGCTTTTGTTTATCAGCCTTAATGATTTTTTCTTCCTCCGTCGGTTTATAATCATTTTTCTTTTCAGCAAATATCTCTTTTGGCTTCTTTTTAGGTTTTAACTTAATTAAAACCATTGCAGCCTTATCTATTATTTCCGGAAAACGTCTTAATAATATATCTAAGACTAGGAGTATTACCGCTAAGACAATTAAAGGAACTGACATATCCCTCTTAGCAGTTGTATCCGGCGGAGAAATAGAATATACCTCATCAGGTGAAGAAATTACATTAATATTTTCATAAGATGCAAGTTCATCAATAATTCCGCTGCTGTTAATTTTTCTTGTATCATATTCCTTAGAATATCCGATAATAAAACCAGTATTATATGCATTGCTTTTTCCGTCCGACAGCCTCTCCGTTACGGTAATTATATATGCTCCCTCTTCATCAGTCGGTATTGTACATGTATATTCCCCCGGCATTGATGCTGACATATCCGAATTATATTCTGCACCATCTGCAGTTCTTATGGATGCAGAAACTCCCGCGGTTTTTTCATCAACAGGAATTTTGGCCGTAACCGTTGAAATTCCACCTGACGCTTCTCCAGTTACTTCTATGTCATAGAGTATGTCACTGCGCATTGAATAGCTTATAAGATTTCTAAATATATTCAAGCCTTCATCTGATGCAAGCCAGTCACTTGTCCATTGTCCGCTCATATCGCTCATCCATGACGCAGTACGTCCTAAACCGTATTGCCATACAGCCAGAACCGGCTCTTCCTTATCGCTTTGTAAAACCACATCAGCCCTGCTTTTTGCCGTTGTGCTCACATAACCATGAAGC
>CAUHBX010000211.1 GCA_959604475.1 uncultured Eubacteriales bacterium | reverse complement strand
CCGCTGTAAACGGTGAATACGCAGGATATATAGTAATAGCAGATAAGATAAAGGACGATTCCAAGGAGGCAATTGCCTCCCTTAAGGCCTCCGGCATCGAAAATACCGTTATACTTTCCGGTGACAAAAAAACCGTAGCGGATAAAATAGCCGGCGAACTTGGAATAGACACCGTATACGCTGAGCTTCTCCCGGCCGACAAGGTAAGCAGGCTCGAGGATATAATAAAAAGCAGCAGCGGCGCTACCGTTTTTGTAGGCGACGGAATAAATGACGCGCCCTCCCTCTCCCGTGCCGACATTGGAATTGCAATGGGAGCGCTGGGTTCCGACGCCGCCATTGAGGCCGCCGATATAGTCCTTATGGACGACAAGCCCTCTAAAATATCACTAGCGCTTAAAATAGCAAAAAAGACAAAGGCTATAGTAAGACAGAATATAACCTTTGCCCTTGCAGTTAAAATATTTGTGCTGATACTGAGTGCCGCAGGCATGTCAAATATGTGGGAAGCGGTATTTGCTGATGTAGGCGTATCCGTAATTGCTATAATAAACGCCACAAGGGCCATGAAAATAAAGTAACCCTTGGTAATCTACACCCCGTCTCTGTTTTAAGAGGCGGGGTATTTTTACGCCTTTATATCCCTGTTTTCCAGTATTAATACTGATGCCGCAGTAAATATCACGGTAAAAGACAGCACACTTATTAAAAAACCCGCCATATCAAATTCGATATTAGGATTATTTGCCCTCATGCCATAGGCAAAAAGCGCATAAGGCCAAAAAAAAGGAACTCCTTTAGCTAAAGCGGCAAGCCCAGCTATTCCGCCAATCAGTGCCATGCCAACCGGAACAGCAAAGGAACGTATAACCATTGACAGCATCAGCTGTAAAGAGCATACGGCCGCACTTCCCAGTACCCCGCATATAAGCCATTGGGCAGCCTGAATGGGAAACGGGCTGTCCAACCCCGCTATTTTACCTGATACCATAAATAAAACGGCAATCCATGCCAGCGAAAGCACAGCCATTTTCATTGCCGTTATGAGCTTAGTAATAACAATAACTGCTGGTGAAACAGGCATAGTCATAAGCCTGTTCCAGTTTCCATTCATATGCTCAAGCCTCCACAGATACGAGCAGTATACCCCAAAGAGCGCCGGCATAAAAAAGTAGCACAGAAACAGTGTATGCTGTGTCCATAAGCTGTACCATTCGTCCTTTAATATCCCTATGTTTCCCAAATAGTTAACAGTGCCTATAGCCGCTGAAATCAGAGGGAGGACAATAAAAGCAATCCAAACAGGCGAGCCCTTCAGCTTCTTGTTTTCGGCCTTCAAAGCGTATGCAACCATTATACATCTCTCCTTTCGGCCCCAATTCTGCCTATAATATAAAGCGCCGCAAGCCACACAAGTACAGCGGCAATTCCCGGAGCATCAGGTTCCCGCCAATAAAAATCTGCAGTTCTTGAAGCAGCGTCCCAGTCCATAATAACAAGCGACAAAGCGCCATAGCTGCCCCAAATGATGAGCTTCCTTAAAGACTCCAATGGCAAAAACAGCATAAACATACCGCTGAAGGAACCAACTATGCCCACCGCAAAGGGAACAAACTGGTTTTTAATTCCCATCGACAGGTCCAGCTGAAGCAGGTATACGGCAAATGTAACCAAGAACCCTATGCCTGTGGTAATCAAAATCTTATCCGACGGTATGGGACCGGCAAACCCATACAGCCTCCCAATTAACAAAATAACAGCCGCCTGAAGTGTAAAGAACAATGCCATAGCCAACATGCCGAAAACAGCCTTCGCATTAAAAAGCGACGATTTCGTCTGCATTGTATAAAGCAGCTTGCAGGTGTCCCCCTTATGCTCCAAGTCAGCGTTATGCCCCGCTGTTACCGCCGCAAGTATAGGGCATATAACAGCGTCCAGTACAGGTATGTTGTAAAGAATATCAAACCAGCCGTCCTCACTGCTCCGACCGGACTTAAAGCTCCATAAAAGCCAGAAGAGCTCAATGGCGGCGAAGGCCGCAATTATCATAAGGGTATGCCTTCTGCGGCTTTTGAAAAATTCCACCTTTAAGGCTCTCATAGGCTCCCCGCCTTTCCCGTAAGGTCTATAAATATGTCCTCAAGGCTCTTTTCCTTTTTCTCTACCCTGTAAATATCCAAATTGTTTTCCATGAGGAAGCGGGCAGTCTCTCCTATTTTATAATCCGGCATATCCCCCAGCATAAGCATTGGCCCTTCCTGCTCAAAGGTTATTCCGGCTTTCTTAAGAACTATCTGCGCAATTTCATTATCGTTTGTCCTAAGCGCAATCCCCGCCCGGCTCTTAGAGTGCAGCTTTTTCAGGCTGTCCTGAAATATCAGCCTACCGCAGTTTATAATTCCGACATAATCCGCCATTTTATCAACCTCCTCTAAGAGGTGGCTCGATACAATTACCGTCATGTCCAAGGTTTTTGGCAGGCTTACAATAAGCTCCCTTATTTCCTGTATACCCGACGGGTCCAGTCCGTTTGTTGGTTCGTCAAGTATTAACAGCTTAGGCTGGCCAAGCAATGCGGCCGCCAGGCCCAGCCTCTGCTTCATGCCAAGCGAATAAGCCCCTGCCTTTTTATCCTTTTGCCCCTCCAGCCTCACTGTCGAAAGCACCTCGTTTATTTGCTGGTATGGAACCTTTTTTAAGTCAGCCACTATTTTTAAATTTTCTTCGCCGGTCAGATGCGCATAATAGGACGGAGCTTCTATAAGCGAGCCTGTGTCCTTAAGTATTTTCAGCCGGTTGTTCTTATCGGTCTTTTCTCCGAAAATCTTAACCTCTCCCTCTGTAGGCTTAACAAGGCCCAGAAGCATTTTAAGAGTTGTGCTTTTGCCCGCACCGTTCGGTCCAAGAAAACCGTAGACGCACTTTTGGGGAACTCTTAGGCTCACGCCCTCCACCGAATATTTTTTACCGTATTTTTTGCTCAGCCCTTTAGTTATAACCGCTGTATCCATTTTTCTGCCTCCTTTTTCAGCAGTATAATTTCAAAGCCTTAAACCTACATGACGCAAGCCTTAAAATTACCTTACGTTTTACTTTCTGCTATGACAAAACCGCCGTTTTGCTGTATTATTTAAACGGTGATGGATATGCAGAACACAGAAAGAAAAATACTGATAGCGGACGATGACCCGCAGATAAGGAAAATGCTTGAATATATTTTAAAATCCGGCGGCTACAAAAATATAATTTCCGCCGCAAGCTGTGCCGATGCGGAGCTTGCCGTAAGGGTGCGTTCTCCCCATATAATGATATTAGATATAATGTTTCCCGACGGAGACGGATTTTCACTTCTGAATAAAATAAGGCAGACAAGCGGCGCCCCAGCCCTATTTTTGTCGGCAAGAGACGAGGACAGCAGCCGGCTTAGAGGTCTGGGGCTTGGCGCAGACGACTATATTACAAAGCCCTTTAACGGTGACGAGCTTATATTAAGGCTGGCTAATATTTTAAGACGTGTATACCGTGACGAAGACGATATTCTAAATCTTGGAGACAGGAAGATTAACTGGGGAAGCGGCCAAATAACAGGCCCCAAAGGTGAAATTTCTTTGACAGCGAAGGAATATTCCCTTTTA
>CAUHBX010000210.1 GCA_959604475.1 uncultured Eubacteriales bacterium | reverse complement strand
GCGGCAAGTCCTTTTTCTCTTAAATATTCTACTGCCTTTTCCATATCACCGTCAGTTTCAGCGAGTGCTTTTTTGCAGTCAAGCATACCAACGCCTGTCATTTCTCTGAGTTCCTTAACCATGCTAGCTGTAATTGCCATTTTATAATACCTCCGTATATTAGTGATTATTCAGCTTCTTCGGGTGTTTCAGCCTCTGCTGTCTGCTGCTCGCCCTGCTTTGCTTCAATAACGGCGTCAGCTATCTTTGAAGCTATAAGTTTAACGGCACGGATAGCGTCGTCATTTCCGGGGATTACATAATCAACTTCTTCGGGGTCACAGTTTGTATCAACAATAGCTACAACAGGAATTCCAAGGATATGCGCTTCCTGAATAGCGATTTTTTCTTTTCTGGGGTCAACAACAAACATAACATCAGGAATTCTTGTCATTTCCTTGATACCGCCAAGGTTTCTGTCAAGCTTTTCTTTCTCATGGAGAAGAACCGCAACTTCCTTTTTGGGAAGAACATCAAATGTTCCGTCTTCCTGCATTTTCTCAAGCTCTTTAAGCCTTGCAATTCTAGTACGGATTGTCTTGAAGTTTGTAAGCATGCCTCCAAGCCATCTCTCATTAACGTAGTACATGCCGCATCTTTCAGCTTCTTCTTTAATTGATTCCTGTGCCTGTTTCTTTGTTCCTACAAAAAGGATTTCTCCTCCGTCGTTAATAAAATCTGATACTGCCGTATAGGCCTCATCAACTTTTTTAACTGTTTTCTGAAGATCGATAATATATATACCGTTTCTTTCAGCGAAGATATAAGGAGCCATTTTAGGGTTCCATCTTCTTGTCTGGTGTCCGAAATGAACACCGGCTTCCAATAACTGTTTCATAGAAATTACGCTCATAATTTACCTCCTAGGTTTTTGCCTCCGCATTATCCAATCCGTCAAAACTCCGAGCAAGGAGCACCCTGCGGACGAGTCAAATGCGTGTGTTTTAATAGTTGCTTTTTAATTAGTTACGGCAGATATTATATCATTAAACATAAGCAAATACAACAGATTTTTTAAACTTTTTTCAAAAAAGCCCGAATTTATCGGGCTTTTCATAATATCTAAATCTAGTTTTTACATTTTGCAGCAGATTTAGTGCTTAATCATCATTTTCTTCTTTCTTTTCAGTAACGAAACCGCATTTCTGGTCCGAGCATACAAGTTTAACCGGGTCGTGCCCTTTTTCAACCATATAAGAGCCGCATTTAGGACATTTTTCCTTAGCCGGCTTATCCCATGAAACAAAATCACATTCCGGGTTATGCTCGCATCCAAAGTAGGTTCTTCCCTTTTTAGATTTCTTTTTAAGAATTTTACCACCGCATTTAGGGCAGTCAACTCCGGCGGATTCAAAATAAGGCTTTGCGTTGTTGCATTCAGGGTATCCCGGACAGGCTAAAAATTTGCCGTACCTGCCAAGCTTTATGACCATTGTCCTGCCGCATTTTTCGCAGACAACATCACTTTCCTCATCTTTTATCTCTATCTTTTCAAGCTTTTCCATAGCGTTTTCAAGCTGAGACTTAAACATGGGATAAAATTCCCTTATAGCCTGCTTCCATTCATCTGAGCCGTCCTCCACCTTGTCGAGTTCGTCCTCCATTTCAGCCGTAAAGCTGATATTAACAATCTCGGGGAAATACTCCTTCATTATATCGTTTACTATCTCGCCCAATTCAGTGGGGAAAATTGCTTTTTTCTCCTTTGCCACATAATTTCTGGTTATTATCGTAGCAAGTATTGGCGCGTAAGTACTTGGACGTCCAATTCCAAGCTCCTCCATTGTCTTGATGAGAGAAGCATCAGTATATCTGGCAGGCGGCTGAGTAAAATGCTGTTCCGGCACGATGCTTTCAAGCTTAAGCACACAATTTTCAGTAATTTTAGGGAATTTAGCAATATTCTCTGTTTCCTCAACCCTGTTGTAAACCTCAAGAAATCCCTTGAATTTGATTGCAGATGCGTTAATTCTGAAAATATATTCGCCCGCCTCTATGGATACAGCCATGCTTTCATATACCGCAGGCGCCATCTGGCTGGATACAAACCTCTCCCATATAAGCTTATAAAGCTTAAACTGGTCATTTGTTAGGGATGCTTTAAGGCTTTCAGGTGTCCTTGAGGAGTAGGTCGGCCTTATGGCCTCATGCGCATCCTGTGCATTTTTCTTTGTTTTATATATGTTTCTCTCTGCAGGAACATATTTGTCACCGATATTTTCCCTGATATATTCGGTTACCTGTCCGTAAGCCTCGTCCGATACCCTTACGGAGTCGGTTCTGATATAAGATACAAGGCCAACGGTACCTTCGCCCTTTATTTCAATGCCCTCATAAAGCTGCTGTGCCAGCATCATAGTTTTCTGAGCTGTATAGTTCAGATATTTACTGGCTTCCTGCTGCAGTGTACTGGTGGTAAAAGGCGGATACGGCTTTCTTGTTTTTTCGCTCTTTTTAATTTCTTTAACAACAAAGTCGCTTCCTTCAACAGCATTGAGCACCTTATCTGTTTCTTCCTTGCTTTTAAGCTCAAGCTTTGCCTCATGCGTACCGTACAGCTTTGCCTCAAACCTGTTTTTGGCGCTGTCAGCCACAAAGGAGCTTATTGTCCAGTATTCTTCCGGTATAAAGCTTCTTATTTCATCCTCGCGGTCGCATATCATTTTAAGCGCAGCAGACTGCACACGCCCGCCGCTTAATCTGCCTTTTACCTTCTGCCACAGCAGATTGCTGACAGGATAGCCTACTAATCTGTCAAGCACACGTCTGGCCTGCTGGGCGTTTACAAGGTTCATATCTATTCCCCTTGCACTCTTAATAGATTTTTCTACTGCATCCTTAGTTATTTCATTAAACGTAATTCTATCTGTTTTTTCTTCATTCAGATTAAGCGCCGTCATAAGGTGCCAGCTAATAGCTTCACCCTCGCGGTCAGGGTCAGTCGCCAAATATATATGGTCGGCATTTTTTGCTTCTTTTCTCAATGAGCTTAAAAGCTCGCCCTTTCCCCTTATAGTAATATATTTAGGCTCATAATCATTGTCTATGTCTATACCGAGCTGGCTTTTAGGCAGGTCGCGCACATGCCCCATAGACGCCATAACTGTATAATTCTTGCCTAAAAACTTAGTTATAGTGCTTGCCTTTGCCGGAGACTCAACTATAACAAGGTTCTTTTTAGCCTTCTTTACACTTTTGGTAGTTTTTTTCTTTTTTACCGCTGAATTTTTAGCGGCAGGTTTCTTAGCTGTTTTTTCCTTTGCTGTCGTTATTATATCAGCAGCATCGCTTGTCGCAGTTTTAGCCACTTGTGTACCTCCTACAATACCAATCTATATCTCTGTCCAGGAAGCTTCATTATAAGTTTTCTGATTTCCAGCAATGTAAGCTCAGTTCTGAGCCTGTTCTCCTGTATTCCGGTTTCAGCGGCCAGAGTATCAAAATCCAATGCATCTTTGTTAAGCGCCGCTAAAATCATTTTTCCGTTTTTACTCACTCCGTCAATATCTTGCTGTGCTTCCTTATTTTTTGCTTTTCGGCATGGCTTTTCGTCGATTCCCATTTCCAGCAAAATATCTTTATAGCTGGTTACAGGAGGACAGCC
>CAUHBX010000209.1 GCA_959604475.1 uncultured Eubacteriales bacterium | reverse complement strand
TAACTTTGTGTGTAATAATTTCATATTATTCATCCTCTCTTCTTGAAAATTATCGGGTTATCTTTAATAACAGCAAAATTCGTGCCAAATAAAAAAGCCCTGTTTTCCGGGAAAAACAGGGCTTGGCAATTTTAAATTATTGTTTTCAAGACCAATTTCGTCTTGATATCAGAACTATTGTTTTGAAATCAAGACCTATTGTCCCTTAAACTGTATTTTTCCATCTTAGTATATAAAACAGAACGGTGTATGCCCAGCCTGTCAGCGGCTTTCTGTATTTTCCAGCCGCATTCGTCGAGCACGCCCTTGATGTAATTTTTCTCGAACTTATCCTTTGCTTTTCTTAAGTCGTCCGAATAAGCTGATTTCACAGCGGCACCCAGCCCCTGCATTCCTCCCTGATAGGACAGGCTGCCAAGCAGTATGTTGGAATTCCCGTTTGTTATTACGTATCTTTCTATTTCGTTTCTCAGCTCCCTTATGTTTCCGGGCCATGAGTAGTTAAATAGCCTCTGTATCTGCTCCGGGCTGAACTGTACGTCATGGTTGTACTTTTGGTTATACTCCCTTAAATAGTATTCGGCCAGCGCTTCTATATCATCGGGCCTCTCCCTCAAAGGCGGGATATATACGGGTATAATATTGAGCCTGTAATATAAATCCTCCCTGAAGCGCCCCTCTTTAACCATGCTTATCAAGTCCTTATTAGTGGCCGCAATTATCCTGACGTCGGAATATATAATGCCGGTGCTGCCCACCCTTTTAATTTCACCCGAATCAAGAAACCTTAAAAGCTTGGCCTGCATAAGCGGCGGCAGGTCTCCTATTTCATCTAAAAATATTGTTCCGCCGTTTCCCATTTCAAAAATACCCTTTTTGCCGTTTTTATCAGCCCCGGTAAAGGAGCCCTTTTCATATCCGAAAAACTCAGCTTCCATCAGCTCTGACGGAATTGCGCTGCAGTTGACCGGAAGAAAAATTTCCTGCGCCCTCATACTGTTGGAATGAATAAAATTTGCCAGTACGTCCTTACCTACTCCGCTTTCGCCGTAAAGCAGTATCGTGCTGTCCGTTTTGGCAAGAAAGCTCATACTGTCAAATATATTTTTCATCTGGCTGTCAGCCGTTATTATCGGCCTGTACTTGTTGTTTGCCTGCTGGATAAAAAGGAGGGTATCCTTCATTTCCATTCGCTTTTCCTTCTCCAGCCTCAGCTCCTGCTCCATTTCATCCATAAACATCTCGTCATGGCTGAAGGCAATTATATATTTGATTTTGTCGCCCTCGTAAACAGGCTTTGCAACACAGTCTATGGTTGTGCCGGAGTTTATGCACAGCTTAATCATTGCCGTCCTTCCGGTTTCAATTACCTCTGTCACCGCGGACCTGTCCAATACGCCGTCGTCCACAAGGTCATAAACCGTCATGCTTAACGCCTTTTCCATTGTGAGATTATACATTTTAGGCAGAGTGGCGTTTACATAAAGGATTTTGCCCTCTGCGTCCGATATAAGTATATTTCCGTAATAATAGTCAAGACAGCATTTAAGCATGTCCAGTGTTTTTAAGTCGTCCTGACCCATGTTTTTTTAGCCTCCAAACCTACATTAGCTTTTTAAGTATGCCGTCTAAGGAATCGCTCCTTTTCCCGCTGTAAAGCCTGTGAAGCCTTACAAACTCCTCTACAGGCTCAGGCATCAGATATTTCACCGTCCTGCCTTCCCTTACGGCGTTTCTTATGTAAGAGGAAGAAATGTCCAGGGCAGGGGTTTCTATAAAATGGACCTCAGCCCCGAGGCCTTTCAGCCTTTCACGTTCCTTTTCGCGCTCTATATTGTATCCCGGCCTTGTGACCACAACAAACTCGCACAGCCTGCACAGTCTGTCAAAGCCCTTCCAGCCTGATATGTATTTAAGCACGTCAGCTCCCGCTATAAAATAAATCTCAGCGTCTATGTCGCAGTGTCTTCTTATTTCCTCAATCGTATCTACGGTATAGCATATAGCATTTTTTTCAATTTCTATTGGTGACACACAGAAATATTCGTTTGTTTGCGCTGCAAGGCATGTCATTTTGTATCTGTGAATCCCACTGGAAGAAAGGCTGCCTTTATATGTTGTATATCCCGTGGGCACAAATATAACCTTATTAAGCCTAAACGCCTCCCTCACGGACTCTGCTGCTATAAGATGGCCGTTATGCACCGGGTCAAAGGTTCCTCCCATAACGCCTATTTTTTTAAGGCCGAAAAAATCCTTCTGCGCTTCCAGCCTTCTCTTTGTCTCATAAAGGTCAATAATATCCTCTTTTGTGGCAGCCATTCCCGGAGCCCCGGCGCCGCTTCCATCGGATATAATTATGAAGTCCTCGCCGCTGTCCATGAGAGCGTTGTAAAGCTCAATGAAGCCTTCCCTGCCTTCGGCCATCTCAAATATTTCCTCAAGCCTCCTATCTGCGGAGCATGAGGCAAAGGCCATATAGCCCGGCCTTGTCCCTATCAAAAATCCGTTTTCCTCATAGCAGTTTTCCTCCGCCGAGGAAAAACCTGAGGAAACAATGCCGAAAACGCCTCCCGTTACACATTCTGCGTCCTTTATGCCGGCTGCAGCACCGATATAATATATCTTGTTTCCAAATGGCAGTAAGAACCTTTTCAGCAGCTCCCCCAGCCTGTAATCAATTGTATAGCCTGAGTTATAGGCGCCGAAGCTTACTGTGCTTATCGCCCTCAGCGCGTTTATTACATCACACTTGTATTCCTTTTTGCAAAACCCGCAGACCACGACCGGTACGCCGTCGGCTGCAGTTGTTTCATATATAAACGAATCCATAATAATCACCTGTCAGGCACCATATTTTGCCTTTAACGCCGCCATCATATTTTTATTGGCCGCCTCAAGGTCGTTTTCATCCTTTGTATAGCTTTCCCTGAACGCCCTTATAACGGCCGAAGCCTCCTCAAAAGGCCCGGGAACATTAAAAACAAGCGTTTCGTTAAGTTTTCCTATAACCAGCTTGCTCCACATATGTCCGTTTTTGCCGTACAGCTCGCACTCATGCTTATCCTCAAGGAAACTGTCAAGGGACGAGTGCGTAAAATCCTTGCCCAGGGTTGAGCTGTAGCGGTGTCCGCCGCCGCTGCCGCCAATCAGCACAATAAGGTCAAACCCCTGTGAAGCGAAGCCCTTTACAGTTTCCGTTATTGAAGCCTCCTTATCCACAACAGGGGCACACCTGGCTACAAAGGCGTTTCCGTTTATGGCCAGAAGCTGTCCCATTATAGCAGGGCTGTCGGTATCCAGCACTATCCCGGAGGCAAGCTCATCCCCGGTTGGTATTATTACCGCCTTTTTGAACATATTACAGCCACCTTTCCTTCATGCACTGCCCTTCCGAATATTCCGGCACGTCTTTAAAATCAATGGTTTTTATTTTGCTAACGGATGAAATCTGGGCAAGGTCAGTAAGCGTAATGCCGTCCGCAAGAGACACGGCCTTTATAAGCCCGTCCTTTTCCTTAAGCACGTCCTCCTCCTCAATACCGTAAACATCCATTTCCACTGATGAGCCCGTAACGCCTATTATTCTGACAATACTTTTGAGCTTGTCCTTTAACAGGGCTTCAAGCTGCTGAATATTCAAG
>CAUHBX010000208.1 GCA_959604475.1 uncultured Eubacteriales bacterium | reverse complement strand
CTCTGCTCTTCTCCTTTCTTTCGGACCAGGCTTCGGATTATGTTTCAATATTAAATTGTTTCAGTGGGCTTAATGCCTTCTGTATTTTTATAAATCTTATTAAATATTTTATCTTTCGTCAATAGAATATGAGTTTTTGTTCACATATCCCAACGAAACTAGCCTCAATTGTGCGAAAAAAGAATTATTTTACGTTATTTCCACCTTTTATTTTATATACAAATATTTTTTGTAGAGTGTAAAGTTTCAGTTTAATAATTACATTTTTTACCATGCAACAAAAAAGACGGATAAATAATACCCGCCTGATTTGTAAATTTAAAATCACTGTTATTTTACTGTTTATTTTCCAGTCTTCTTAACATAGTCTTTTCTACCGCATTAATTATATTTTCGTATCCCGTACATCGGCAAAGATGGCCCGACAGCAATTTTTTGAGCTCATCCCTTGAGTATTTTTTCCCGCTCTCAAGTATTTCAACGGCGGACATTATAAATCCGGGAGTACAAAAACCACACTGAACAGCTCCCTCGTCAATAAATGCCTGCTGTATATCGGAAAGCTCTCCCTTAGGCCCCAGCAGGCTTTCAAGGGTTCTGACTTCCTTTCCGTCGGCCCATACCGCAAGATAAATGCAGGAGTTAAAGCACTCCCCGTCAATAAGGACGTTGCATGCTCCGCACTCGCCCACCTCACATCCCTTTTTTACAGATGTAAGCCTGTAATCGTTTCTGAGCATATCTGTAAGGGAGGCCCTTACATCCACCATAGTCTCGGTATATTTTCCGTTAATAGTACATTTTACAAGCTTCCTCTGCATCACAGCTCACCTCCAGCCAGCTTTACAGCCTCAGTTACAGCCCTTTTTGAAAGTTCCTCTATAAGCTGCAGTCTCAGCTCCTTTGAGGCTCTCCAGCTTGTTCTTGGATTAACGTCGTTCAAGGCAAGCTTTGCAAATTCGTCTACAGTCTCCTGCGTAACAGCCCTGCCGTTTATAAAATCCTCCGCACTTTTAGCCCTGATGGGAACCGGAGCCGCAACCCCATACGCTATACGTACTCTTTCAAAGGTCTTTTTGTCCGCAGAAAGCTTAACGTTGGCTGAACATCCCGTAGTGGCTATATCCATGGCGTTTCTCATTGCGTATTTTATGTAATGGCCGAAGCAGTTTTCATAGCTATCTTTTTTTATAAGTATTGATGTAAGCAGCTCATTATGTTTTAAATCCACCTTTCCGGCGCTTATGTAAAAGTCGCGGATTGGAGCCTGCCTGATTCCGTCGGGTCCCGTTATTTCCATAACAGCGTCATAAGCATGCAGCGTAGAAGCTGAATCAGCCGAAGTAACGCCGTTGCAGGTGTTTCCCCCGATTGTTCCGATATTTCTTATCTGTGGGCCGCCTACCATATCCACAGCCTCACCAAGTACATTTATATATTCTTGAATCGTGTCATCCTTTGTAATATGGGAGAAGCTCGTCAGCGGAAGTATACGGATTGTTCCGTCATCCTCAAGCCTTACTCCCCTCAATTCGTCAAGGCCGTAAATGCTTACAAGCTCACATCCTGCGAGCTTGCCTTCCCGCATCTTTATCAGCACGTCGCTCCCGCCTGCTATTACAACGGCATCCGGGTGTTCCGTAAGGAGCTTCACAGCATCGGATACCGACTGCGCCTCATATAACGCTTTTATATCATACATCTGTCATACCTCCCCTTAAATAAGTCCTTCTTCTTTAAAACGCACAAAAAGATTATGCGGGTTAAGAGGAAGTTTATACATGGATACTCCCGTTGCATTCAGCACAGCATTTCTTATGGCAGGAGCAGCCGGAACGGCCGGAGGCTCTCCGAGAGCCTTTGTGCCGAATGCACTTGTCGGTTCATAGTTTTCAACAAATTGCGCCTCTAAATGAGGGTGGTCCATCGTTGTACACAGCTTATAGTCAAGCAGGTTATTATTTAACGGTTTTCCTGTCTTTTCGTCATATAAAAGCTGCTCGCTTAAGGCATATCCTATTGCCATGCTCATTCCGCCATGAACCTGCGCCTCCGCAAGCTGCGGATTAATAAGCTTTCCGCAGTCATGAACATTTATGATATCCAGTACGTTTACCTTGCAGAGCGGTATATCAACCTCAACCTCAGCAAAACAGCAGCCAAAGGAATAGGCGTTGCTCTTAATCTGGTATGTGCTCTCGGCCGTAATATGCTCGCAGTTTGTTAGGCTGTAAAGCACCTCGTTAGCCAAATCGCCAAGTGTCATAAGTGCGCGTCCGTCGGATAGTCTGACAATATGTCCGTCTTTTATATCTAGGTTCGCCTGAGGCATTCTCGTAAGCTCCTGTGCATGGCCAAGTATTTTATCCTTTAATAGGTCTGCGGTCTGTTTGATTGAAAAACCGGCCACATAGGTCTGCCTTGAAGCATAGGCGCCTGTGCCAAATGGCGTAACGTCGGTATCCTGAGTTGATATTACATGCACGTCCTCAAATTTAATGCCAAGCGCCTCTGAAGCCATCTGCGCAAATACTGTATCCGCTCCCTGTCCGATTTCTGTTTCAGCTACCTGAAGCTGTATTGAGCCGTCCTGGTTAAGCACCATACGGCATGCGCTGGTCTCAAGCGATATAGGCCACACAGCTGTATTGTACCAGAATATTGACATTCCGATTCCTCTGCGGACCGGGCCGTCCTGATTTTTATATTTCTCAAGCTTTTCGTCCCAGTGTAAATATTCCCTGCCCTTGGCTATACATTGGTTAAGGCTGTCAAAGTAATTTTCATTCTTTGAGAAATCGTCCTTAAACCCGACCTCCATCATATTTTTCTGACGCAGCTTAATTGAATCAATGCCAAGCTTTTTCGCAATGTCCTCCACATGGCTTTCCATTGCGAAGGTAATCTGCGGTATTCCGTAGGCTCTCATGGCTCCTGCCGTCGCCCTGTTTGTATATATTGAATAGGCGTCCGCCTCGTAAGCGTCGCATTTATATATCTGGCTGAATGCGGAGATACCCTTGGCAGCTATACTGTGCCCATGAGAGGTATATGCGCCCTGGTTTGAAAAAGATTCGCATTTTCTTGCCACAAATGTTCCGTCCGGCCTTGCATATGTAATAAGATGTACCCTTATAGCGTGGCGTACACGGTTGCAGGCAAAGGTTTCTTCCCTTGTCATATCAAGCTTTACAGGCCTTCCGCCGACCTGAGTTGTAAGGAACGCGCACAGAGGCTCATACAGCGCATCCTGCTTGTTTCCAAAACCGCCGCCGATATAAGGCTTTATAATCCTTACCTTGCCCCAGGGAACTCCCAGCGCCTGGCCTACAACACGGCGTACAATATGCGGTATCTGGGTAGAGGACACAACAACTATCCTCCCCGCTTCTTCATAGGCGTAGCATATATGGTTTTCCATATGGCAGTGCTGAACCGTAGGAGTATCATACCAACCCTCGAACCTTATAAGCCCATCCTCTTTTACAGCCTCATCGTAATTTCCTTTTTTCATCTGAGTATGGGCAAGTATATTGTTCTTATATTCCTCATGTATCTGGGGAGCCCCGTCCTGCATGGCCTCTATCTGGTCGAGGACAAAGGGGTATTCCTCATACTCGGCCTTTATCGCTCTTAAGGCGCGGTT
>CAUHBX010000207.1 GCA_959604475.1 uncultured Eubacteriales bacterium | reverse complement strand
AAACAACTCCATCGAGATGGTCGATTTCATGGCATAAGCATTTTGCCATCTCTCCTTCAAATTGCAGAGTTATCTTTTCTCCATTCTCATTCAACGCCTCGACTTTTATTTTCTTAGGGCGTATTGTTTTACCAAATATCCCTGGAAAACTAAGGCATCCTTCTATACATTCCTGCTCTCCTGCTTCTTCAATTATTAACGGATTAACTAATTTCAGATAATGTCCTTCGTAATCAATAACTACTAAACGCCTAAGGAGTCCAACTTGATTGGCAGCCAAAGCGGCTCCGTTATCACTTGCATGTAGTGTATCCATCATATCATCAAGAAGCTGACGCACCTTATCGTTTATCTCAGTAACGTCTTTACACTTTTTTCTTAAAATCTCATTCTTATTAAATCTAATCTGCCTCACGGCCATATTAATTCCTCCGCATAATATCATGAAAAATATTTTTTTAACATCTCCACATATTTATCGTGGGATGCCTTAAGTGCAAACCTGCAGTTTGGTTTCGCGGCAGGAGACCTACGGTCTATTATTGTCCTGCCTTCAGCAATTCCCGAAATGGCTATACGTACATTACAGTCAGCGTATTCAGTTATTACAGTTTTATCAATTGTCGCACAGACAGCAAGAGAATCATGGACAGGAGTTCTGTCTAATATCTTATCCTGCATCGCACTGTCAAACTCTGTCCTTTGTTCTATAATTCTTGCAGTAAATTTTCCTGCAAAGGTATTTAAATCTCTCAGCTGTTTTGCATCTTCAAGCGTCAGAGCCGCTGAATGTGTTGCGTCAAGGGATATAAAAGTAACCGGTGCACCAGAATTTAGAGCAATCTGGGCAGCTTCCGGGTCATGCCATATATTTGCCTCGGCACATTCAGATACATTGCCAAGCCTGTCAGTTCCGCCCATAATAATTATTTCTTCAATATTTTCTGCTATTGAAGGCACAGCAGAAAGGGCTAATCCCAAATTACTCATCGGACCAACAGTAATAATTGTAATTTTTTCATCAGTATTTTTTAGGCGGTTTATATAAAATGATACCGCGTCCATAACTTCGGCTTTTTTATCAGTCGGCTGTTCAAGCCCTTCAAGCCTTTTATAATGAATCCTTACCTCTTTGCCATTTTTTATGATTGGTTTAAGCTCCTCTTTAACAGCTCTTTCCAGGTACTTGGCTATAGCAGTTGCTGCGCCTTTATAAACCGGTATGTCTTTACCCAATGCCGAAACAAGACGAAGTGTGTTTTCCGTAGTGTCCTCCACATCAAGATTCCCCCATACACAGCATATGCCGATAACATCAAGCTGTTCCGATAACAGTGCCGCCATTATCGCTACTGCATCGTCAGAGCCTGTATCCACATCAAGTATAACTTTTTTAGACATTTATTAATCCTCCGTAAAAAGTTCATCCGTTTTCTTTCGGTATATAAGCCAATTTTCATATTGTTTATATATAGGATATATAATTTCTTTTGAAGAAGCTATAATATCAATACCTCTGTCATCATATAAATGACAGACACATCCCTTTTTGCTGTCCAATAAAAATACAGAAGACGAAAAAATACTATACCCTCCAATATCGGACTTAATAATTTCTCTATACAGCCTGTCCAAATTTATATTTTTTGCGCTCCAATAAAGAGAAACTCTTTTATAGTTCTCGTTGTCCTCATTTGTTATAACTTCTGAAAATGTCTCCTCTGCTTCATTCCCTATTGTATTTTGTATTATTTGTATATCTTTTTCAGAATAAACAAATCTGATTAGCAGGATGTCAAAATTAAAATATGAGCATATTTCGCTTGTTCGAAATAGAGCTTTGTCTATATATTCATCCTTTGCAATCATATTTTCATCATATATTTCCATTTTGCTGTCGCCAATTTCAAATGCCACAGCATAATTATTTTTAAAGAATATTGGAGCATCGAGCGTTCCTATTCTGCTTATTATTTCTTCAGCAGCTTCTTTAAGCAAAATCAGTTACCTCCGACCTTCTTATCAAAACAAATAAGTGTTTCCATTATTACATTTTGGAAGTTAAATTCAGCGCTGCCTACATATGTATATCCCTGCCTTTTGTATAAAGTAGCAGCCGGTATATTACCCTCATATGTATCAAGTCTAATTGTCTTGCAGCCAAGCTCAGCAGCCAGACGGTCTGTAAAGCTGACAAATTTTTGTCCGATTTTCATGCCTGCGTATTGAGGTGGTATGCATAAAGTATGAATAACTAAAACTTCGTCTCCGTCTGCTTCGATAGACCATTTTATCTTTGAATACTCAGGCGGCTGTATATGATTTAAATTGACACAGGCAATAACCTTTCCGTCTGCTTCGCCTACATATAACGTCCCTACAGCCAGTGCATTCTCCGCATCAGTTCTAGTAGGATAGAGTCCCTTTCTCCAATTTGTATACACTTTTCCTGTCTGCTCCTCATTATCAAGCACAGCCTCATAAATTTTTTCCACTAAATCAATATCCGTCTCTACAGCTTTTCTTATAATCAAATTTTCCACGTTATTCTCTCCTAATTTTTATTTATAAAGAGATAGTACCATATATTCACCATTTTTTAAATGGTAATCATAAAAATCCCCGCCAAGATATTTTTCAGCTATTGCCATAATTGTGCCGCCGTGAACAACAAACGCCAGCCTATTTGTCTTTTCAAATTTTTTGACTGCGTTGTTAAATGCGTTAACACAGCGTTTGGAAAAACTGTCCATACTTTCTCCATTTGGGAACTGTAATTTCCCGCCGCTGTCAATCCATTTTTGATAATATTTATTATTTTTTAAGTCTTCAAAACTTTTATTTTCAAATAAGCCGAAATTACACTCCTGAAGGCCTTCAAAAACATAATCATATTTCCCGTATATTATCTCGGCAGTCTGTACGCACCTTAACATCGGACTGGAAATTATTATATCTGCATCGGGATATTTAAATTGCTTCAGCTCACAGACACCTTTTTCTGTCAAAGGTTCGTCCGTTACGCCTATATATCTTTTTTCCAGGTTTCCTTTGGTTTTTCCGTGTCGTATTAAAATAACTTCCATATGAATCACCTTAGTACTTTATATGAGTTATGTTGCCATTTATCAAAAGTTTCAAGCTTACTGTATACATCAACAGCCATATCCAGCAGAGGCATTAAAGCAACAGCCCCGCTTCCCTCACCAAGAAACATTCCGCAGTTTATAAATGCTTTTAAACCAAGCTCATCAAGCAGCATTTTTCCAGCAGGCTCGTTGGAAACATGTGAGGGGAGTATAAAATCCTTAATCCTAATATCAAGCCTTACAGCTGACAAGGCAGCTACAGATGAAATAAACCCGTCAATTACAACAGGAATTCTATATACAGCTCCTCCAATAAACAGTCCAGCCATACCAGCAATATCGAAGCCTCCGACTTTTGAAATTATATCAATAGGGTCATTTTTATCTGGTCTGTTTACGCAAATCGCTTTCTTAATTATTTCTATCTTATGTAAAAGGCCTTCTGCAGCCAGTCCGGCACCTTTTCCGGTAACAGCCTCAGGGTCTTTATCAAGCATAATCGAGGTAACTGCTGAAGCCGTTGTTGTATTTCCAATTCCCATTTCACCGGTTAAAATTATATCGCAGCCATTTTTTTTGAGTTCA
>CAUHBX010000206.1 GCA_959604475.1 uncultured Eubacteriales bacterium | reverse complement strand
GTTCCATTAGCCAACTATATATCAACTAAGTATTCCGCCACAGTAAATATAAATTCCTATGTCGGCGGCTCAGCGTTTCATCTCTATAAAGACAGCAAAGTATTTTTCAGCAAGGAATTAGACTTCAAATTAGGTGATACGGTTCCCGCCTATTGCAGCAGCTCCGGAAAAATAATGCTTTCAGAGTATACTGAAAGGGAGTTGGAGAAATATTTTGCAAATACTGACATTATAAAATACCAGCAAAATACGCTGTCCAGTGAACACGATATCCGTGAAGAAATTAAAAATGTAAAAATGAACGGATATTCTATTCATAATGACGAATATATTCTTGGTCTATTTTGTATAAGCTTACCTCTGATAAGTATTGGAAGGCAGCGCGGATGTATTACTATCATCGTCCCCACATCAGAAAAAATCAGGATTTTTAACAAAGAATTCATAACGTTGGTTAAAAACAAAATCAAACAGTAAAAAGAGACTCATATGAGTCTCTTTTTACTATGCAAATATCATTGGTGAAAATATTCCTGCACATATAATTGAAATGATAGCCGAAGACAGATATCCTATAATCATTTTAGGAAGTAGTTTATTTGTTAGATTTTTTCTTTCTTCATCAGTAAATCCGCTTCCTCTGATTGTTTCCTCAAGCACTATTTGGCTTCCAGGATATCCAAGATAGCAGCATGTTCCAATAGCAATTGACAGCCATGGAGACACTTTAAGAACCTTTCCAGCAATAGCCGAAAGCAGTGCTATACCGATAAGCCCTATAAAAATAACGATTAACGCAGGCGCAATCTGCGATAATAGTGTTTCTAGAGTAACACTAGAAAACGTAGACAATAATACTGAAAAAAGTCCCAAATACATTATTCCTATACTGTTTGAGGCTTCAAGCGGGCTCCTTTCAAGGAAACCTATTTCTGCGGCAGCAAGGCCAAACAGCACATACATTAACGTTGGGCTTATAATATTTTTTGTCGGTACTGCCAAAGTATTTCCGATTATTAAACCAAGCCACGCAACCAAAGCCATCTTAAATATAATCATATAATTTCCGTTCCATGCCTTAGGCAAAGGCGGAAGAAGAGTTTTTTCCTTTTTCTCTAAATCCCCTTCATGTAAATTATTTTCAATGATTATGCCCTTTTTTCTTAATTCCTTAAAGTGCATTTTAAGTGCTACTGTAGCCACCGGAAGCGCTAAGATTGTCTGAATAACAAGTACAATCATTACAAATACGCCAATAGAATTTTGTCCCGCTTCTGCGGCGGCCTGCTGTACTACTGTTGTAGCAAGGAGAGCACCTGTTAGTGGTGGAATAGCTGCTATACTCCTTTCACGTCCCAGTATAGCATTCCCAAGTGTAAAGCAGACAATAATTATTCCGATTGATGCAGCAAGCACCGTAATAAATACCTTCCATTCCGGTAATATCTTTTTGATGCTTAGCTTTGTTCCCACGTCGACTACACAAAGTGGAATTACAAACGCCCCCAGCATTCCTGTTAATCCCGCAGTAGCGCATATATCCGGCGGAATAATTCCTGCATACATAAGAACAATAAAAATAATAACGGCCGGAATTAAAGATGAAATATATGCCTTTGTTTTGTTGGAAACAAAATTTCCAAAGGCAAAAAGCAATGCAATCACCGCCAGGGCCGATATAGATGTCCAAGTCATAATAACACTCCTATCTGATATATGTTATTAATAAGTGTCATTGCAGACATGAAAAATGTCTGTATTTTGCGATGAATAACTGGACATTTCTATATACATATTCCTATAAAGTATGGTATTTGTCAATTGGTCGGATTTTTAATAAAATTCTCTGAATGTAAGCTTGTTGCGC
Source organism: uncultured Eubacteriales bacterium (assembly GCA_959604475.1). Taxonomy (GTDB): domain Bacteria; phylum Bacillota; class Clostridia; order Lachnospirales; family Anaerotignaceae; genus Metalachnospira. Next base: position 1,808 of record CAUHBX010000206.1, on the reverse strand, counting down.
AATGCGCAAACGCATTTGCTGTATACTAAATAATTTAAAATTTAATCTTAAAAACAGCATACTTTAACAGCATTTTGATATAAAAACTTCATAAAAATCCAATCCCGGCCTAGTAAAAAAATATTTAACAAAATATATTAACTAAAAACGGCATATTGCTTAATATCTCATTTGGATTAGTTCAGTATATTTATCTTGACTTTTTATGAGTATTACGTGTAGCTTTCTTCTTTCCGTCCTGTTTTGGCTTCATTTTGTTCCTGTTTATTATTTGGTGTTTATCGTTATTTTTAGTTTTCTCCGGTCTTATAAGGCAGTGAGGGGTAAATCCGATTAAGTCCTCCCGTCCCGACTTTATAAGGGCTTCCTTAACTAAATCATAGTTTGCAGGAATACGATACTGCATAAGGGCCCTCTGCATTGCCTTTTCATGGGGATTCTTAGGAACATATACCCTTTTGCCTGTCCTTGGGTCAATTTCGGTATAATACATACACGTGGATAAAGTCCCTGGTGTAGGATAAAAATCCTGAACCTGTTCCGGCATATGCCCGGTGTCTCTCAAATACTCTGCTAATTCTATAGCAGCACGCAGGTCGCTTCCCGGATGGCTTGACATTAGATATGGTATACAGTATTGGTCAAGCCCGTATTTTTTGTTAATTTCGTCAAACCTATTTACAAATTTATCGTAAATCTCTTTTTTAGGCTTTCCCATTTTATCCAAAACCCTGTCTGAAACATGCTCTGGAGCCACTCTAAGCTGTCCGCTTATGTGATACTTGCAAAGCTCATTAAAAAAGCTTTCGTCTTTATCATAAATCAAGTAATCATACCGTATTCCTGAACGTATAAAAACCTTTTTGACCTTTGGCAGCTGGCGTAGTTTTCTAAGCAGTTTAAGATATCTTTTATGGTCGACTACAAGGTTTGGGCATTTTTCAGGAAAAAGGCACTGCCTGTCCTTACAAGCTCCGGCTTTAAGCTGTTTATCGCAGGCTGTACGCATAAAATTTGCAGTAGGTCCTCCAACGTCATGTATATACCCTTTAAAGTCAGTTTCAGATGTCATTATTTCAGCCTCTTCTAAAAGAGATTTATCGCTTCTAGAAGTCACAATTCTCCCCTGATGAAAAACGATAGCGCAAAAATTACAGTTGCCAAAGCACCCCCTGTTGGCCGACAGGCTAAACTTTATTTCTTCGATTGCCGGTATTCCGCCCATTTTTTCATACATAGGGTGATATGTTCTCATAAATGGAAGAGAGTAAACTCTGTCCAGCTCCTCTTGCCCAAGAGGCGGTGACGGAGGATTCTGAACCACTATGCCTTCCCTGTATTCCTCGGCTAATATTTTAGCCGTTATGAAATCCGTATTGTGATACTGCAGCATAAAGCTTTCTGAATATTTATTTTTATCCTTTGATGTTTCTTCATATGTTGGAAGCCATATGCACTCGCCAATTCTTTCTTTGTCTCTTGTTTTGTATACTGAACCCCTAAGATATGTTATTTCCTGTATCGGCAGTCCACTGTCTAAGGCCTCGGCCAATTCAATTATCTGATGTTCACCCATTCCATAAAGCAGTAAATCCGCTCCGGAATCCAAAAGAATTGAACGCCTGACTTTATTGTCCCAATAATCATAATGGGACAATCTGCGCAGGCTTGCCTCTATTCCTCCGATTACTATAGCGGCGTTTTTATATGCCTCACGAATCTTATTGCAGTACACAATTGTTGCCCTGTCCGGACGCAGCCCGGCCTGCCCTCCCGGAGAATACGCATCCTTTGAGCGTCTTTTTTTA
>CAUHBX010000205.1 GCA_959604475.1 uncultured Eubacteriales bacterium | reverse complement strand
TATGAAAAAAAATATTGTCCCGGGTCTAAGCTTCTTGTTAAGCTTGAATATTTTAATCCTGCCGGAAGTATAAAGGACAGGGTTGCTAAGCAAATGATACTTGATGCCCAAGCCTCCGGCTTGCTCAAAGACGGATACACCATAATTGAACCTACAAGCGGCAATACCGGCATCGGGCTGGCATCCGCAGCTGCTTCACTCGGTTATAAATGCATTCTTGTTATGCCTGATACAATGAGTATTGAAAGGCGAAACCTTTTAAAAGCATATGGAGCCCAAGTTGTTTTATCTGATGGGGCTAAAGGCATGGCCGGAGCTATTGAAAAGGCCGATGAGCTGGCAAAAGAGATACATGGAAGCTTCATTGCAGGGCAATTTGAAAACCCTTCAAATCCCAAGTCTCACTATCTAACTACTGGGCCTGAAATATGGGAAGATACTGACGGAAATGTTGATGTTTATGTAGCCACTGTAGGGACTGGCGGGACCCTCAGCGGAACTGCAAAATATCTGAAGGAAAAAAATCCTGATATTAGGGTTATCGCAGTAGAACCGTCTTCCAGTCCGCTTCTGTCAGAGGGCAAGTCCGGCCCTCATAAAATACAGGGTATAGGAGCCAATTTCATTCCCAAAATACTTGATACCGAAATATATGATGACATTATTACAGTAAGCGATGAAAACGCCTATAAAACCGCCAACGCTTTAGCTAAATGTGAAGGTATACTTGTTGGGATATCCTCCGGAGCCGCAGTATGGGCCGCTGCCGAAATATCTAAAAAGAAAGAATATACAGGCAAAAATATTGTTGTAATACTTCCTGATGCCGGAGACAGATATATGTCTGCAGGCGTTTTTAATGATAAAAAAAACAGCCGGTAAAAAAACCGGCTGTTTTACATTTCTATTCCCTTAAGCCCCAAAAGAACCAGATTAAACATTAAATCGGCTACTTCCTCTACTGATTTATCATAGCTGGAATTTACCCAAAGCGCTATTGTATTAATTGCACCCATAATAATCATGCAATATACGTATTTTTTATCCTCTTCTCTGATTCCAAGCTCATATTTTTCAACCATTACCTTTTGCATGGCTACGCTCATGAGCCTGTATCTGAAATCTGTATCGCTGTTCTTGTCCAAAAGTATTCGGAATGTATCGCCGTTATTTTTTACATATGTCAAAAATTCCTCAAGCAGCTTTATCTTTTCTTCATCTGAGCTTAAATTTCTAAGAAACTCCGCTGTTTTGTCTAAAAGCTCATCCTCCGCTTCCTTCACAAGGGCATACTGGTCCCCATAGTATTTATAAAATGTAGTTCGGTTTACATCGGCGTTTTCGCATATTTCCTTTATGGTTATTTTATTTAGCGGCTTTTCTTCCATAAGCTCAAATACACTTTCCTTGAGCAGTTTTTTTGTCATTAATACTCTTCTGTTCTCTCTCATGCCATCCTCCGAAAACAACATTTAAACCAAAAATTAAGTTTATTAAACATATCACAGCTGTTTGTTTATAACACATCTTCAAGTGTATATCTGTTGGTTGCAAATCTTACTGTTTTGATTATAGTAGATTATAGTAATATAGTCAAGATAAAGGAGTTTTAAAAACTATGTCATACAAAATCATTTTAGACAGCTGCGGTGAACTTACCGATGATATGAAAAGTGCCGGAAACTATATTAATGTTCCGCTTTCCCTTCAGATTGGCGACAGAAACATTATTGACGATGAAACCTTCAATCAGGCTGAATTTTTAAGCCTTGTTGCAGCGACTACAGCATGCCCTAAATCAGCATGCCCATCCCCTGAGCAGTATATGAGAGCATATGACTGCAGCTGTGAAAGGGTTTATGTTATTACTCTTTCTTCTCAGTTAAGCGGTTCCTATAACAGCGCAAATCTGGCAAAGAAACTTTATGCCGAAACTAATCCATTTACAAAGGTAGAGGTTATCGACAGTAAGTCAGCTTCAGCGGGAGAAACATTAATAGGCATTAAAATAGCTGAATGTGAAGCTAAAGATATGGATTTTGAAGACATAGTTAATGAGGCAAATAAATACAGAGACTCTCTCTCTACTATGTTTGTTCTCGAAGACCTCAGCTTTCTTGAAAGAAACGGACGCTTGACTGGAATAAAAAAGCTTGCTGCCAATCTTCTGCACATAGTCCCCATTATGGGAGCTACTGACCAGGGAACAATTTATCAGATGGATCAAGCCAGAGGCATTAAAAAAGCCATGTCTAAGCTCGTTGACAGAATAATTGAGGACTGCAGAAAATGTAATCCTGAAAAGCTTATTATAGCCCACTGTAATTGCCCTGAAAGAGCGGAAGACATAAAAGCAAGAATACTTGAAAAGGTTTCCGACCTAACAATATTTATAAATGATACCCGTGGTGTAGCAAGTCTTTATGCAGGAAATAAAGGTATTATTGTTGCCTTTTAAATATAGCATTACACTCTCCGTTTTTATACGGAGAGTTCTTTTTATCTTGTAAGCTCTTTGCTTAAATTTACAATAAAGTCTTGAACATTTGTAACTATTCCTCTCGCACTTAGACTTCCCCTGTCACTTAGCTTATTTACTGCAAATTCGGCAATGTCTACACAGTAGAAATATACCTGTCTCACTGTGCCGTCATTCATTAACCTGTATGATGGAGTCATATTTCCTGTTGCTATTGTATGCAGTGTCGTAGCCATACATATTACAGTAGTTGCGTCCTTTACCTGGTTTCTCATTGCATCCTGCGCCTCATAGACATCAGCATGAACGCTTGGAAGAGGTCCGTCATCGCGGATAGAGCCCGCTAAAACATATGGGACATTATATTTTTCACAATTGTATATAATTCCGTTATTTATATTCTCTCCCTTAATAAACTCTTTTACAGAGCCATAATATCTGACACGGTTTATTGTATCCAGATGGTTATAGTGCCCGTTTGGCTGGCTTTCCTGGGTATATATATTCTGACCAAGAGCCGTATTCAGGTATGCAGCCTCAAGGTCGTGGGTAGCAAGCGCGTTTCCGGCCAAAACCGCATGAACAAATCCGTGCTGAATAAGGCTTGAAAATGCTTCTCTTGCATCCTTATCAAATGTAAAAGCCGGTCCCATTACCCAGACTATTTTGCCGGCAATACGGTCATGTCTGAGAAGGTCATAAAGTTCGTCATAATCCTTTGAAAAGGCCGTTTCCCTTGACCGCCCCTGTCTGAAAGCAAATACGTCGCTTTCATTTCTTGTTTCCCCAAAGCCGTTAGGATGTACAAAAATTCCCTCTTCACAGTTTTCTGTTCTTCCAACAACAATTAAATCGCCTTTTATAATATGTCTAAATTCCCTTACTGCTATTTTACCCTTATCAAATACGGCCACACAGTCCATTCTGCTTTCTTCAGCCAGAAGCCACTTCCCATTAATTTTAAAATACTCGGGAAATATACTCATCGCATGATATCCTTCAGGTGCCACTCCGTCTTTTGGCGCCTCTTTCAAGACTGCCTCCGGTGCAGTTATAAACTTCTCCGACGTGAAGGCAGGCGGAGTATAATTTCTTAATATAAAGCTCATAACATTTCCTCCTGTTAATTTAGATTTACATTAAAAAAGTGCTCTTGCGGCACCTTCCAAGACCTACGGTACCGGCTGAACACTTTTAATTCCTTATCCGGTG
>CAUHBX010000204.1 GCA_959604475.1 uncultured Eubacteriales bacterium | reverse complement strand
AGTCTTTAACAGTTACAATCCCTCCTGTAACAACTCCTCCGCTGAAGGGATCACGCTTACATATTTTCTGAATATAAGGTGGAATTTTATCATCAAGTGTAGTTACAGTGGCTGATTCCCAATTGCTCTTTTCGATATTTGTGCAGAACTTTTCAGGCCTTCCAAATGCTTCATCCTGTTCAGCTATATTTCTCCATAAATCCCAGCAGGCACCCTCGCCGTCTTTAACCTTAACCTCAGGAACGCTGTTCTGACCGCCATAGGCAGAGCTTTCTGTACAGCTCCCGTTTGTTACAAATACAAGGTCATCTTCTATAAGGTCTATAAGTTCTTCCTTCCCATCTCTAACGCATACTATCTGCTTTGCAGCTTTCCTTCCGTTATTGATATCGAATTTTACATTAGACACTCTTATTCCGTACTCAAATCTGACTTCATGGGCTTCAAGATATTTAACCATTGGAAGAATAAGCGACTCATACTGATTATATTTAGTAAACCTAAGTGCCTTGAAATCAGGAAGCCCACCAACATGATGTATATATCTCTGAATATAAAGTTTCATTTCAAGGGCAGAATGCCATGTTTCAAAAGCAAACATAGTCTGCCAGTAAAGCCAAAAATTAGATTTATAAAACTCCTCATCAAATAAATCATCTATGGTTTTATCGTAAAGCTGCTCGTCAGGTGTCATAAAAAGCTTCATTATTTCAAGAGCTGCCTTATCAGAAAGAGCAAACTTGCCGTCAGTATGCGCATCCTCTCCACGTTTTACAGTCGCGCGGCATAAAGAATAATTAGGGTCTTTTTTATTTAGCCAATAATATTCGTCAAGGACGCTTACTCCTTCTGTCTCAATTGAAGGGATTGAACGGAATAAATCCCAAAGGCACTCAAAATGGTTATCCATTTCCCGGCCGCCCCTCATTATAAATCCCTTAGTTGGGTCCTTAATTCCGTCGCACGCTCCGCCTGGAAGGCTTTGCTCTTCAAGTATATGAATATGCTCTCCCTTCATCTGACCGTCCCTTATAAGGAAACAAGCCGCCGCAAGTGATGCGAGACCGCTGCCTACAATATATGCCGATTTTTTATCTACTCCCTCCGGCTTTACCGGACGTGCAAATGCCTCGTAATTGCCGTTGCTGTAATACATATTAACTCCTCCTTGGAATTTATTTTATAATGATAAATTACATTTTCTCAGAGGGTTTAACAATATGCAAAAAAAGAGCTTTGTCAAAATTTTTGACAAAGCTCTTAACATGAATAAATTTCAGACAAAATATAAGTTTTGTTTAGCTCATTCTTTTAGGAACCTTTCTATTGCAGTTGGTATAGAGCCTTCCATAACTTTACTCATTTTATATACTATATCCTTTGGGTCGCCCTTCATTGCTTTATCTATCCAGTCAACAATAAGTCCGACCAATGCGTATTTATAGAAATGAGCTATAAATTCCTTATCTTCTGTTCTTATATGGGTATTAGCCGAAATTTCCTCAATTACTGAGTATAGAAGGTCGTAGGCTTCCACATACAAAAACCGCTCAAGATATTCACGGCTGACAGAGTGATACGTATTTAAAACAAAGTCCTTATTATCCAAAACATATTCAAGCAGTCTCTCATATCCGTTCTGCCATGTTTTGTAAGTATTGTTTCCATCTATCGCTTTAGATGATTCACTGGTGTATATCCATTCAATTAAATCATATACATCCTTAAAGTGATAATAAAACGTTTGTCTGTTTACCTCACAGTCATCCGTTATATCGGAAACTGTTATTTTATCCAAGGGCTTTTTTGATAAAAGCTTTTTCAAAGATGCTGCTAAAGCCCTTTTTGTTGTTTGTGCCATTAAATCACCAACTTTTATGCGAACATTCCGCTGTCTTTTATAGCCTTTGCAGCAGCTTTAATTTCATCAATACTTTTGGTAAGTGCAATACGTATGTAGCCTTCTCCGTCTTCTCCAAATGCAGAGCCTGGAGTTACAATAACGCCGGTTTTTTCGATCAGCTCCATAACAAAAGCATTAGAATCCGTATATTTTTCCGGTATCCTTGTCCACATAAACATGCTTCCTGTACTTAATTTGACAGGCAGTCCCGCTTTACCGAATTCTTCACTTAAAATCTCACGGCGGAGTCTGTATTCTTCTCTGTTTTTCTCAATGTTATCCATAGGGCTCTTTAATGCAGCTATCGCCGCATACTGGATAGGAAGAAATACTCCGTAGTCAATCTGAGAACGCAGCTTCTTAAATTCAGAAATAATTTTGCTGTTGCCAATGCAGAAGGAAATTCTCGCCCCAGTTAAGTTATAAGCCTTTGACAGCGAATTGAACTCCACCCCTACTTCCTTTGCTCCTTCAAAGCTTAAAAAAGATGTTCCTTCATATCCCTCGAATGTCATTTCAGAATACGCGTTATCGTGAATAACTATAACGTTATATTTCTTAGCCCATGCTATAAGCTTAGGATAAAACTCGGGGTTTACGGAAGCTGAAACAGGATTTGCCGGATATGATACGAGAATCGCCTTTGCCTTATAGGCAATGTCTTCCGGAATACTGTCTAAGTCCAGTTCATAGTTATTTTCTTCTTTAAGATGGTAATACTCAATTTTAGCCCCTGAAAGGAATGGTCCTATCTCAAATATAGGGTAACACGGTGCGGGCACAAGACATATATCCCCTGCGTTAAAGAGTACAAGCCCTATATGCGCAAGCCCTTCCTGCGAACCGTTTACAGAGGTAACCTCATCAGCCTTAATTTCTGCGCTATAGCGGGATTTATACCATTGTATTACCGCGTCTGTAAGTTCAGGTAAGTCAGTAATGGCATATTTAAATTTGTTAGGGTCCTTTGCGGCTTCCTTAAGTGCTTCCATTGCAGCGTCTTCTGGTTTAAAATCAGGTGTTCCAACCGAAAAATCATATACAGTTCTGCCTTCATTTATCATTTGAATTCTTTTTGCGTTGAGGACAGTAAAAATACCATCTTTAAAGTGTCCCATACGATCTGCAAATTTTATATCCATATTATGTCCTCCTTAAGGTAAATCTTTGAATATTATATTATCACAAAATCGGCTAAAAAAACAGAGGTTTTAATAATATAAAAACAGACGGTTAATATCCGTCTGTCTGAATTATTTATATTAATCAACTTTTTTTATCCAATAGCCCGACCCATTCATATCGCCTATTGTTAAAAAATCATAAAAACCGTTTTCATTTGCTGATTTTCTTTGTTTTTCATTTCCCGGTACGCCTATGTAATATTTCCCTTCGGCCCTTCCCGCTATCATATGTCTGCCTCTGCGTGCTCCGTTTCTTACAAATAACAGCCTAAGGTCATTTATTGCGTTTGGTATAAAATAACCTTCTCTGTAGTCTACTTTAATCCACTCGGTATCTCCGCCAGCAGTGAGCTTATCGTTTTTATAAAATAACATGTCCGCCTCAGACATGTTTTTATCCTGAGGCTTTAATTGCTTATCTTTTTTAATTGCATTTTCTATAACTTTGTCTTTTTCATCTTCTTTAACAATTCTTTTTTTATCATCTTCTTGAATTCCGTCTCCCAAGATAAAAGATTTATCGACTATTCCCATTTCATCCAGCATATCCAGCTCTCGTCTAAATCTTTCGGCAATAACTTTGAAGGTATCATGCGGAGCAAAATCAAGCACAG
>CAUHBX010000203.1 GCA_959604475.1 uncultured Eubacteriales bacterium | reverse complement strand
GACGAGTATGTAAAGGCATGGCTTGCACTTAAGGTGTTCTCAAAGGCCTTCGGTCTTGGCTCGCCGGACGGTTTTATTTTTAATATGAGCGTAGGCTACGACCTTGACGGCATAAAAAGTGAGAAGATTGATAATTTTATAGAAGGGCTTAAGGACGCTTCAAGGCTTCCCCAGTGGAATGAATACAAATCAGTTCTTAAAAAATATTTTCCCTCTGAAGCAAAGCATATAGACAGCATTACGCCCAGAGTATGCAGAATCGTTACCTTATCCACGCTGCACGGCTGTCCTCCGCAGGAAATTGAACGTATAGCCTCTTATCTGATTACTGAAAAGCATCTGCATACCTTTGTAAAATGCAATCCAACAATTCTTGGATATGATTACGCCAGAAAAACCCTTGATAGTATGGGCTATGACTATATTGCTTTTGACGAGCACCATTTTAACGAGGATTTGCAGTATGGCGACGCCGTACCCATGTTTACTAGGCTGAAAAAGCTTGCTGAGGACAATGGTTTGGAATTTGGGCTTAAGCTTTCAAACACATTTCCGGTAGACGTAAAGGCGGGAGAACTTCCCTCAGAGGAAATGTACATGAGCGGCAAAGCCCTTTTCCCTCTTACTATTGAAATGGCGAACCGTATTGCCGCCCAGTTTGGTGGAAAAATGCGTATCAGCTACTCCGGAGGAGCCGATTATTTCAATATAGATAAATTATTTGAGGCAGGGATATGGCCTATAACCGTCGCTACGACAATACTTAAGCCGGGCGGCTATCAGAGGCTTTCACAGCTTGCCCAAAAGCTTGAGTCATGTCCATTCACTCCCTTTTCGGGCGTAGACTGCGCTAAAACTGCGGCTCTTTCCAATGCTGCCAAATCTGATATACATCATATAAAGCCAATCAAGCCTCTGCCTAAAAGAAAGCTGGATAAAAGGGTTCCTCTTACAGACTGCTTTACAGCACCATGCAAGGGCGGCTGTCCAATCGGACAGGACATACCCGAATATATAGAGCTTTGCAGACAGGGAAAATACGTTGACGCACTTAAGGTTATAACCGATAAAAACCCTCTGCCCTTCATAACCGGGACAATCTGCGCCCACCACTGCATGGACAAATGCATAAGGAACTTCTATGAGGAACCTGTAATGATACGTGCGCAAAAGCTTACGGCGGCGGAAAACGGCTATGATGAGATGTTGAAGGATATAAAAGCCCCTGAACCTCTGTCAAATGCCAAGGCCGCTATTGTAGGAGGGGGCCCCGCCGGTATGGCGGCCGCGTACTTTTTGGGTAAAAACGGTATCAGGGCAACATTATATGAGAAGGGTTCCCGTCTTGGCGGAATTGTTAGCCATGTAATACCTGACTTCAGAATAAGCGATGAAGCTATAGAAAAGGACACGAACATTATTAAAAAAATGGGTGCTGAAATCAAGCTGAATACTCCTGCCCCCTCACTTTCTGAGCTTAAAGGCATGGGTTACACCCATATCCTTTACTGTGTTGGAGCGGAAAAACCCGGAAAGCTTGATATTGAAGGAAATGTGTTAAATGTAGTCGAGTTTTTAAGAGACATAAAGTCCGGTAAAAATATCGAGCTTGGTAAAAATGTGGCCGTTATCGGCGGAGGAAACACGGCTATGGACGCCGCAAGGGCCGCAAAGCGGGCAGACGGCGTAGAAAATGTGGCAATCGTATACAGGCGCACAAAAAAATATATGCCTGCCGACACCGAGGAGCTTATGCTGGCTATACACAACGGAGTAGAATTTATTGAGCTTGCCGCTCCAGTGTGCCAATCCCACGGCATACTGACTGCCAGAAAAATGGTATTGGGCGACCCTGACGAAAGCGGAAGAAGAAGCCCTGTTGAGACAGACGAGCTGATATATGTAAAGGCAGATACAGTAATAGCCGCTGTGGGTGAAGGCGTTGACGGAGAATTCTTTACTGCCCAGGGCATTGAGCTAAATAAAAAAGGCCGTCCCGAATTTAGAACTAATATTGACGGCGTATATGTTGCGGGAGATGCTCTTAGAGGCCCATCAACGGTTGTTGAGTGTATAGCAGACGCCAAGTTATTTGCCGAGGCTGTTGCAAATACGGCCATTGAGGCCGAAATTCCTGACTGCGCACATGAGTGCGAGGATTCGGCCGCAGCGAAAAAAGGAATATTGAAAATGCCTTCCTCATGCGAGGGTGACAGGTGCCTTTCCTGCAGCATTGTTTGCGAATGCTGTGCAGACGTATGCCCCAACAGGGCCAACGTGATTATCAAGCCGAAGGGAATGGGCGCACAGATACTGCATGTTGACCGTATGTGCAACGAGTGCGGAAACTGCAAAACCTTCTGTCCCTATGACAGCGCACCCTATAAGGATAAGTTTACACTGTTCAGCAGCGCTGAGGACTTTCAGGACAGTGAAAACAACGGATTTCTGCCGCTTGGGGCAAACTTATATAAGGTTCGCATAAACGGGGAGGTCAATGATTATGACCTTTCAGAGGATAACACGCTGGATAAAGATATTGAGACGATAATTATAACAGTTAAAAACGAGTACGGATATTTACTTTAAATATCAGCCGCAGTAAACACTGCGGCTTTGCCGTATATTTTGGAGGTAAAATGACTATGAAAGAGTGGCTAAACAGATTTGCCGAAAGGGTTCTGCAGACCTTTCCCGGAAGAACGTTATTTGTTGGAATTCAGGGAAGCCAGGGCAGAGGGGAAGCGACTGAGGACAGCGATATAGATGTTGTGGTTGTATTGGATACGCTTTCTTATGAGGATTTAAAAAAATATGAAACGGCCATATCCAGCCTGGAAAACAGGGATAAAATATGCGGCTTTATATCTGGGCGTGATGAACTGGCTAACTGGGACAGGACTGATTTATTCCAGTTCTATTATGACACAACAGCCGTTTACGGCAGTATTGACTGGATAAGGGGCTATATAGCCAATTACGATATACGGCGTTTTGTACATATGGGAGCGTGCAACATATACCATGCCTGCGTTCATAACGCTTTACACGAAAAGGACTCCGGTGCACTCAGAGATATTTTAAAACAGGCTTCATTTGTATTAAAAGCTAAATATTATCTTGAAAACAAGGAATACATCAAAAAAAACGCCGACCTTATTCCGTTGCTGACAGGCTGTGATAAGCCTGTACTTGAACTGCTGGCGGAGGAAAAATGGAAGGATGATTTTAACGGTTCCACCAAAATGCTTATGGAGTGGTCATCAAACATTATCAATCTTTTATAAAAGGAGGTTTTAGCTATGAAACTCGGTGTAATTGGAGGCGCAGGGCTCTTGGGCTCTACTTCAGCTTTTCTTGCAGGGATGAAGGGTTATCTGGAAGAAATTAAGCTGGTGGACATAAAGGATAATTTGGTCAAAAACCATGTAATGGATATGGGACAGGCAGTGTACAGCGCCTCTAAAACCAAAATTTCCTTGGGAAGCTACAGCGACCTGGCGGACTGCGGCATAATTCTTATAACCGCCAGCATTCCTGAACATAAAGTTGAGGACAGAATGGAATATCTCCGTGATAATATGAAAATAGTTAAACCCATATGCGAGCAGATAAAGGCCAATTGTTCGGATGCTGTAATAATCAACGCTACAAATCCAGTTGACATATTTAATTACGTAATATACAAAATTTTAGGCTGG
>CAUHBX010000202.1 GCA_959604475.1 uncultured Eubacteriales bacterium | reverse complement strand
CAATGATTAACTTCGCTGTTAAAGATACTCAGTTTGAAGGAATCGCACAGTATCTTGAAGGCCCTACAGCAGTTGTTTTCGCATATGACGAAGCTACAAAGGGTGCAAGTATAGTTAAAAAGGTTTCAGAAACAGCTAAGAACCTTGAGTTCAAAGCAGGCGTTGTAGAAGGTATCGTTTATGACGCAGAAGGAATTAAGGCTATCGCTGATATCCCTTCAAGAGAGGTACTTCTCTCAAAATTACTCGGCAGCTTCAAGAGCCCAATCTCTACTTTCGCAAGAGTTATCAGTCAGATTGCAGAAAAGAAGGGCGAAGGCGCAAGCGAGGCAGCAGCAGAATAAGAAATTCATTAATCGTTTAATATTATCGGAGGTGCAATAAAATGGCAAAATTAACAATTGAAGAAATTCTCGCAGCTATTGATGAACTTACAGTTATCGAACTTAATGACCTTGTTAAGGCAGCAGAAGAAAAATATGGAGTATCCGCAGCAGCAGGTGTTGCAGTAGTAGCAGCTGGCCCCGCAGCAGCAGCTGAAGAAAAGACAGAGTTCAATGTAGAGCTTACAGAAATTGGTTCTGAAAAGATTAAAGTAATCAAGGTTGTTAGAGAAGTAACAGGCCTTGGCCTTAAAGAAGCTAAAGAGCTCGTAGACGGCGCTCCTAAGGTTCTTAAAGAGGCAGTGTCTAAAGAAGACGCTGAAGCTATGAAAGCTAAACTTGAAGAAGTTGGCGCAAAAGTAACACTCAAGTAAAAAGTGAAGGGCGGTCAAATATGACCGCCTTTTTTAATCAGTTTTATTGCTCGTGGACAAATGTCTATGAAATGTGTTATTTTTGTTAAATTTTTATAGTATGGTTTCATAAGTAGAGCTGTTTTTAAGTATTTTTTGGTTTTTATAAAATATTTTTATAGATTAAAAATATTGTTTGATAATGTTTGTTGCTTTTGGATAAATTACTATGATTTTTGTTAGTGCAATATACTACGGAATAGCCGGGTATTTAACTTGACGAACTGACAATACCGTTGATATAATTACGAAAAGCTTTAGTCGTAAACGGCATTAAGTATATAAGCAGCAAAATGTCCTTATAAACTTAATGGCGTATATGAAAAAAGGCTTAACGTTGAAAGCATTTTTTACATGGCTTTAATGCCATGTTTTTTCTTTAATACTGCGCCGACAAAACTATACTATTATATTTTAAGGAGGCTTTTTTCAATGGAAAGAGTTTATAATTTTTCTGCAGGACCATCTATGTTACCACTTGAAGTGCTCGAAAAAGTACAGAGGGACCTTGTCTGTTACGGTGATTCAGGTATGTCGGTAATGGAGATGAGTCATCGATCTAAGCCTTTTGAAAAGATAATACAAAGCGCAGAGGCAACACTCAGAGAACTTATGAAAATACCTGATAATTATAGAGTGCTTTTTTTACAGGGCGGCGGTTCAACACAGTTCGCTATGATTCCTTTAAATCTTATGACTAAAAATAAGAAATGCGATATAGTCCTTACAGGACAGTGGGCTAAAAAGGCTAAATCAGAGGCTGCCCGTTATGGTAAGGTAAACGTTGTGGCGTCATCAGAGGATAAAGTTTTCAGCTATATACCTGAGCTTGATAAGAGCCAGTTTGACCCGGAAGCAGACTATTTCTATATTACATACAACAATACTATTTACGGAACAAGATATACAGAGCTCCCTGATACTGGGAATGTACCTCTTGTTACCGATATTTCTTCAATTATACTTTCTGAGGAAATTGATGTCAGCAAATTTGGACTTTTATTTGCAGGCGCTCAGAAAAACGTTGGACCTGCTGGTGTTACAGTGGTAATTATCCGTGAAGACCTCATAGGCAATGCGATGGACATTACACCAACTATGCTCGATTACAAAACACATGCTGATAATGACTCACTGTACAACACTCCTCCTACATTTGCAATCTATGTGGCTGGGCTTGTATTTGAATGGGTTAAAGAAAAAGGCGGCGTAAAGGCTGTTCAGGAAATTAATGAGAAAAAAGCGTCAATCCTTTATGATTATCTTGACGCTAGCGATTTGTTTAATGGAACAGTTGCACCCAAGAACCGCTCCCTCATGAATGCGCCTTTTATCCTTCCTACAGAAGAGCTCAATGCGAAATTTATTAAAGAGGCAACAGCAGCCGGCTTTGTTAACCTTAAAGGCCACAGGACTGTGGGAGGCATGAGGGCAAGCATGTACAACGCAATGCCTGTTGAAGGCGTACAGAAGCTTGTTGATTTTATGAAGAAGTTTGAAATGGAAAATAAATAATTGGAGGAAAATATAAATGTATAATGTACTGACACTTAACTCTATTTCTGAAGTAGGTTTAAATAAACTCAACCCTAAAAAATATGTGGTTAGCAGCGATATGGTCAACCCTGACGGTATTATTTTAAGAAGCTTTGACATGCATGAGATGGAACTTCCTGAAGCGCTCGTTGGCGTGGCCAGAGCAGGGGCGGGAACAAATAATATTCCTATAGATAAATGTTCGGAAAAAGGAATCGTCGTATTTAATACACCGGGTGCTAATGCAAATGCGGTTAAGGAGCTTGTGCTAACGGGGATTTTCCTTTCATCAAGAAAGATTGTTGAAGGCATTGAATGGGCTAAGGGACTTAAAGGTAAGGAGAACGTTGATAAGCTTGTTGAAAAAGGTAAGGGACAGTTTACTGGACCTGAAATTATGGGCAAAAAACTTGGCGTAATGGGGCTTGGAGCCATTGGCGTGCTCGTTGCCAACGCGGCTGTAAGTCTTGGAATGGAGGTTTACGGATACGACCCGTTCCTTTCCGTTGACGCCGCATGGAGCCTTTCAAGTGAAGTTAAAAGGGCTGGGACAAAGGAAGAGCTTGTGGCCGCTTGCGATTACATAACAATTCACATTCCCCTTAATAACAGCACAAAGGGAATGTTTAATAAGGAGCTTTTTGATATTACAAAAAAAGGGGCAAGACTTCTTAACTTTGCAAGAGGCGGCCTTGTAAACACGGCTGACCTTAAGGACGCCATTGATAACGGTACTATTACAGAATACATTACGGACTTCCCCGACGCAGATGTTATTGCGCTTGACAATGTAATCTGTATACCTCATCTTGGCGCTTCTACTCCTGAAAGTGAGGAGAACTGTGCCGAAATGGCAGCTATGGAGCTTAAGCAGTACCTTGAATACGGAAACATAAAAAATTCAGTAAACTTTCCTGCATGCAGTATTCCATACACAGGCAAGGCAAGGCTTGCCATTCTTCACAGAAATATAAAAGGTATGGTAGGCGCAATAGCAAATGAAATTTCAGATGAAGGCCTTAATATTGATAACATGGTTAATAACAGCAAGGGCGAATACGCCTACACCCTTGTTGACCTTGATACCTTTAATGGAAAATGCAATGAAATTGCGGATATGCTTATGAAAGTAGAAGGCATACTAAAGGTTAGGATAGTAAAAGTAGCTTAAGAAGGAGCTGAGAATATGGCTGTTATAAGACAGTTTAAGGCTGTGAGGCCTACATCTGCTATGGCTGAAAAGGTTGCGGCGCTTCCATATGATGTAGTTAACAGCGAGGAAGCACGAGATATGACGGCCGGCAAACCCTATTCTTTTCTCCATGTAGATAAAGCGGAAATAGACCTTCCTGCCGGAACTGATATCTATT
>CAUHBX010000201.1 GCA_959604475.1 uncultured Eubacteriales bacterium | reverse complement strand
GGTAATTCTTGGCACAGCTGCAGTTAAGGACAGTCTTTTTCTAAAGAGAGCGGCTGCCGACTATGGAGATAAAATTGCCATCGGAGTAGATATAAAAGACGGTTTTGTTGCAGTCAAAGGCTGGTTAGAAATTACTGACGTAAAATGCTTTGATTTTTGTAGTGAATTGGAAAAAATAGGTGTAAAAACTGTTATATGTACCGACATATCCAAAGATGGTATGATGAGCGGAACTAATATAGAGCTTTATAAAGAACTCAATGAATCGTTTGACTTAAATATAATAGCCTCAGGCGGAGTATCTACAATAGATGATATAAAAAAACTTGCCGGTATCAATATGTATGGGGCAATTTTAGGCAAGGCGCTGTATGAAGGTACATTAGACCTTAAAGAAGCGGTGCAGGCGGCTAAGGGGGAATCAATATGATTACCAAAAGAATTATACCGTGCTTGGATGTAAAAGACGGGCGTGTTGTTAAGGGAATAAATTTTTCAGGACTGAATGATGTTTCTTCTCCGGTTGAGTTGGCCAGGCTATACAGTGACAGCGGAGCTGATGAACTCGTTTTTTATGATATAACCGCTTCGGCAGAGGGCAGAAGCCTTTTTACCGGAATACTTAAGGAAGTAGCGGCCGAAATTTTTATACCGCTTACAGTAGGCGGAGGAATAAATACAGTAGACGATTTTGACATTGTTTTAAAGTGCGGCGCTGATAAGGTCAGCGTAAACTCAGGAGCCATTAAGAACCCTTCTTTAATACTCGAAGCCGCAAAAAAATACGGAGACCAGTGCGTTGTTCTTTCGGTAGATGTAAAACGTGTGGACGGAAGATTTACAGTGTTTGCAAGAGGCGGACGTGACAATACCGGAATGGATGCTATCGAATGGATTAAAAACTCTGTTTCTGACGGTGCAGGGGAAATAGTTGTAAACAGTATTGACACAGATGGAGTTAAGGGAGGATTTGATATTGAAATGCTGGAGGCCGTTTGTGATGCTGTATCAGTTCCTGTTATAGCTTCCGGCGGTGCAGGCTCCATAGATGATTTTGTAAAACTGTTTAAGTCGCTTCCAAAGGTAGATGCCGGATTGGCTGCGTCTATATTCCATTTTGGTGAAGTAAGCATAAATGAACTTAAAAGAAGACTTAAACATGAAAATATAAACGTTAGAATATGAGGGAGAATACTTATGCTTGATATAGACAAACTTAAGTTTGATGAAAAAGGGCTTATTCCCGCTGTTGTTGTTGACGCCGAAAGCAAGAATGTACTAACTGTGGCGTATATGAACAAAGACAGCCTTGAAATAAGCATGAAGGAAGGAAAAACCTGCTTTTGGTCACGCTCAAGGCAGGAACTATGGAGAAAGGGAGAAACATCCGGAAATTACCAGCATATAGTAAAAATTACCGCGGACTGTGACAGAGACGCCCTTACAGTCATGGTTAAAAAGGACGGGCCTGCCTGCCACCTTGGTACAGATTCGTGTTTCAATGATACGGTTTATGAGAATAATGAGATTGACTATTTTACTTACGATGGTCTTATGGAACTCATAAAAGGAAGAAAAACAGATGAAATAGAAGGGTCTTACACAACATATTTATTCCAAAAGGGAATAGATAAGATACTAAAGAAGATTGGAGAAGAGTCTACGGAGGTTATTATTGCGGCTAAGGCAGACGACAAAAAAGAAACTGTTTATGAAATATCAGACCTTTGTTATCATGTCATGGTACTTATGATTCAAATGGGCATATCACTGGATGATATTAGAAACGAGCTGGCGTCACGCCATGTTATTGACCATAAAGTAAAACAGGAGAAAATGACTAAATGATAAATTCAGACTTTCATACACACAGTATATACTGCGATGGGAAACTTTCGCTTGAAGAGATGGCTGAGGCTGCCGTTCTTAAAAAAATGGATGCAATCGGTTTTTCAGGGCATTCCCATACTTCATTTGATGAAACTTACTGTATGAGTGCTGAGAATACTGAAAAGTATATAAGAGAGGTTTTGCTTCTTAAAAGGAAGTATAAAGCAAGCATAGAGGTATACCTGGGAATAGAGAAGGACAGATATTCAGATATTACAGATTTATCTAGATTTGACTATGTAATAAGCTCAGTTCATTATGTACTGAAAAACGGGACATACCTTCCGGTTGATGAAAGTGAAGAGATATTTTTAAAAAATATTGAGAATTATTATGACGGAGATATATTTGCATTTTGTGAGGACTATTACAGGGAGGTAGCTTCAATTTCAGATATACCATTTAACGACATAATAGGCCATTTTGACCTCGTTACTAAGTTTAATGAGGGTGGCAGGCTTTTCGATACAAGGAATAAACGATATGAATCAGCTGTAAATGAGGCTCTATACAGATTGGCGGCTAAGGATAAAATTCTTGAGATTAATACGGGAGCTGTTTCAAGAGGATACAGGGGCACTCCATATCCAGAGGACGATATATTAGTCAAGTGGGCTAAGCTTGGCGGAAGGATTATTTTTTCAGGCGATGCCCATGATGCAAACGGGTTATGCTATAGATTTGAAGAGGCCGGCCGACTTGCTAAAAAATGCGGCTTTGATACGGCGGTAGTCTTCAAAAATGGGGAGCTTGCTGAAATTTCTTTTTAAATTTGGTGTTGACAATATAAAAAAGAGATGTATAATATCGATATACATAAATACTGTATACAGGCAGTGATAAGAAGGAGCACCTTTATTGCAGCATTTCAGAGAGAGAACGGACGGTGGAAGTTCTTATGCGGATTAAGGGAAGCAGTCTTTGAGCTTTGAACCGAAAACAGCGCGCGTTAGTAGGCTTCAACGTTATTCCCACGTTACAGGGAAGCGGTATGACAGTACCGGCAGAGAGCAAGGCTTAAGCCTTGAATTTAGGTGGTAACACGGACATTGTTCGCCCTAAGCATTTTATGCTTAGGGCTTTATTTATGCAAATTAAAATTTAACTACTATGATTTAAAAGGAGTGCTGGATTATGAGGATATTTGAAAAATCTAATAAATTAGACGATGTAAGCTATGATATAAGAGGACCTGTCCTTGACGAAGCAAATAAAATGGAAGCAATGGGTATGAGAATACTCAAGCTAAATATTGGAAACCCCGCATCATTCCGCTTTGCAGCACCTGACGAAATGATAAGGGATATGATTTACAATCTCAGGGATACTGAAGGATATTCCGATTCAAAGGGCATGTTTTCCGCAAGAAAGGCTATTATGCAGTACTGCCAGCTTAAAAATATACCTAACGTGGATATACCGGATATTTATACTGGAAACGGTGTAAGCGAACTTATTACAATGTGCATGCAGGGGTTGTTAAATAATGGTGACGAAATTCTTGTACCTATGCCGGATTATCCTCTTTGGACAGCTTCCGTAACACTTGCGGGAGGTAAGGCTATCCACTATATGTGTGATGAACAGGCTGAATGGTATCCTGACATTGATGATATCAGAAACAAGGTTACTTCAAGAACAAAAGGGATTGTTGTTATAAATCCCAACAACCCTACAGGAGCACTTTATCCCAAAGAGGTTCTTGAGGAAATAGTTCAGGTTGCAAGGGAAAATGAGCTTATTATATTTGCAGATGAGATTTATGACAGGCTTGTTATGGACGGACTTAAGCATGTGGCTCTCGGCTCGCTGTGCCCTGACCCTCTATGCGTTAACCTTAATGGTCTATCCAAATCGCATA
>CAUHBX010000200.1 GCA_959604475.1 uncultured Eubacteriales bacterium | reverse complement strand
CAAGAGCCTCTACAATGTCCGCCCATACCTTCATGTTGAGCGTATTCAGCTTTTCAGGCCTTGTAAAAGTAATCGAAGCAACGTTATTATCTACTGAGTATTTAAGAGTTTCAAATGCCATAGGGCTTCCTCCTTACTCCTGATTGTCATCTGCAAAGAACTGGTCTCTCCACTTGAAAGCTGCAGCAAGCCCTTCCTTTTCCTTAACCTCGTTAAATCTCTCAAATTCAGGAGTACTTGTCATAAGTACAAGGGGGAACATCTCCGCTCCGGCATTAATACCGCTTCTGAAGCCTGCCGCCTCATAAATCCTGTTGATTGAAAGCTTATTCATCTGAACTGAAATCTGAGGAATTTTAACAAGCTTAATTGCAAGGGCAGTAGCCTCTTCGTCAAGCTTGTCAGCCGGTACAACTTTGTTAACCAGTCCAATTTTTTCAGCTTCGGAAGCTGAGAAGCGGTCTCCGGTAAGGATAATTTCCTTGGCTTTTTTAATTCCCACAACATATGGAAGCATCATAAACGGAGGCGCTGAGTTAAACTGTATTTCAGGCTCTGCAAAAACAGCGTCCTCGGAAGCAATTGTAAAGTCGCATACAGCGGCAAGGTCACAGCCGCCGCCAAGGCAGAAGCCATGAACAGCCGCAATTACAGGAGTTGTCATTTCCCAAATCTTCCATGTAACTTTATTCCCAAGTTCAACATGGCCTCTCCAGTCGGGAACAGTCACAAAGGGGTTCTCCCTGGGTGAAAGGTCAAAGCCGGGGCAGAATGCACGTCCCGCACCCTTAAGGATAACGCACCTTACATCCTCATCCTTATCAAATTTATCGAGAGCGTCGTATAAATCAATAAGGAGGTCATCATTCAAGGCATTAAGCTTTTCAGGCCTGTTCATTGTTATATAGCCTACTCTTCTTTTTACTTCTGTTATTACAGTACTCATAATAATTCCTCCTAGACTTTAAAATAGTTTTTTATATCCCTCTTAATAGTGTCCCTGATGTTTATGTCAAATATATGTTCAGCGCCTGTCATAAGCATTTTGATTAAATCCTCAAAGTCCAATGAAAATACGCTTCTTGCCGTATAATACTCACCGCTTAAATCAAGGCATCCACTGACACCCGGGTCATCGGTATTAAGGCATACAGGTACATTCTCTGCCAGCAGCGTTTTAAGCGGATGGCTGACCATATCCTTTACCGCTCCTGTCTGTACGTTGCTTGTAAGGCATGCTTCTATAAGTACGTTTTTCTCCTTTACAAGCTCCAGAGCCATCTTATTTTCAAGTATATGGCTGCCGTGACCTATCCTTACGGCGCCAAGCTCCTTTATACTCTCAATTATATTTTCGGCCGGTCCTGCCTCTCCGGCATGTACGGTAGCGGGAAGCCCCGCCTTTGCCACATCTTTTATAAGCCGGCTAAACTCCTTGGGGCTGGACTTTTCATTTCCCATAATGTCCACAGCCAGTATGCCCTTGTCCATATTTTTTACCGCGAAATCTATTGTTTCAGCAGCAAAGCTGTACTCCATATCCCTTGCTATGCCGCATATAAGACCGACATTAATCCGGTACTTTGCCTTTGCAAGCCTTATACCCTCGTTTATTCCGTCGATGACATCGCTGTGCGAAAGTCCGCAGGCAAACATCCTTGCCGGATTAAACCTCAGTTCAAGATATATTACATTGTCTCTTGCTGCGTCCTCAACAGCTTCGTAGGTTATCCGTGCGAGAGCCTCTTTATTAACAAATGATTTTCTCAGCCATACGAACTTTTTAAGGAAGGCCGTAAGGGACTTTTCATCTCTTGAGCATATGCATATATTGTCCCGTATGCCCGAATACTCCCCCTTTGGCAGTTCTATTTTATATTCCCTGACTATATCTTTGAAGGTCGCCGTTCTCACTGCCCCCTCCAGATGTCTGTGAAGGTCGATTTTAGGCCAGTCCTTTATTGGCCTTTCAAATTCATTTGCTGATAATAAGTCCGTCAACAGCCTTTACACCCTTTCCCTTTTCAAGAACTATAACAGGGTTAATGTCTATTTCAGCAAAGGTATCTCTATTTGCAGCAGCCATCTGGCTGAATTTGACAATAAAATCGGCAAGGGCGTCCGTGTCGGCCTCTTTTGCTCCCCTTGCTCCATAAAGAAGCTTGCTTCCCTTAAGCGAATTTATCATTTCTAATGCTTCAGCCCTATTAACCGGAGCCAGCGACAGTGAGAAATCCTTAAATACCTCTACGAATATTCCTCCCAAGCCCACCATTACTGACGGCCCGAAGGAAGGGTCGTTTTTAGCGCCGATAAGCATTTCAACACCGCTTTCAACCATTTCCTGAACCGATACACCGCTTATTCTTGCGTCAGCGTTATAGCTCTTAGTGTTGGCAATCACAGTATCATATGCCTCTGCAAGTTCAGCCTCATTTTTAATATTCAGCTTTACAATTCCTGCCTCTGTTTTATGAAGAATATCCGGTGAGTCCACCTTTATTACCACAGGATAGCCAATTTCAGCCGCAGCCTTAATCGCTTCATCCTTGGTCTGAACTAAAATATCTTTAGCGATACTAAGGCCAAATTTTTCAAACTGGGCCTTGCTCTGTCTTTCACTGAGAACCTTGCTTCCGTTAAAATTAAATTTTTTCTGCTCCGTAATCTCAGCCTTTTTACCGTAATTCTTTTTAATTTTATCCCAATCAATAAGCAGCTTAACCGCATGCAGGCTCTCATGCGCACCCTGTAAAAGCGGTATATTCCCGTCTCTTAATATTTTTGCAAACGGTTTGTCAAAGCCTGCCGATATCGGTGAGAAAACCGCTATGGGCTTGCTGATTTCCTGCTGTACCTCCACAATAGCCTGAGCTATGGAGCAGTAAAGCTTGCTTTCGTCAACAGCCATCCCCGCCTCAGCATCCTGGCAGATAAGTATAAGGCCGATTGATGGGTCTGACGCCATAGCCCTTATGCATTCCTTATAGGCCGGAGGGTCAAAAAGCGCTGTCGTAACGTCAAGAGGGTTATTCGCCGTAGCGAAATCGGGAAGCACCGCTCTGATTTTCGCTTTGGCTTCCTCTCCAATCTGTCCGAACTCCACTGCCTCTTCAATTGCAACGTCGCTGGTAAAGCCCAGCTGGCCGCCCGAAATGGCCGTACATGCGATTTTGTCTGTTTCAAGGTCCCAATCCTTAAGCTTTGAAAGCAGTTCGCACGCCTCGGCAAGCTCATCAAAGCTTTTCGCTGTCAATATATTATTTTTCTTAAAGTATGCGTCAACTATGGCTGTTGGGCTTGCAAGCGCACCAGAATGAGCCGAAGCCGTTTTCTGTCCTATTTCGGAGCGTCCCGTCTTGAACACTACAATAGGCTTGCCCTTTTTAACCGCCATATCGGCAACACGCGCCAGCTTTTCCGGACTCCTTACGGCCTCAAGATAGCCTGCCAAAATCTTCGTGCTGTCATCCTCAAGCATGTATTCAAAATAATCCTGTACACCAAGCCCAGCCTCATTGCCGCAGGAAATAAGGTAGCTGTAGCCTGTTCCCCTTGCAGCGCTCATCATGGCTATACAAGCTGAACCGCTGTGGGCTACCATACCGATAGGGCCGTTTTCGTTTTCCGCATCAATCGGGGCACTGTAAAGCGGTATATTGTCAGTAAGGTTTATAAGTCCAAGGCAGTTTGCGCCGCATACGGCTATTCCAGCCTCCTCAATCTGTTTTGAGACCTCAGCCTGGAGCTTTCTGCC
>CAUHBX010000199.1 GCA_959604475.1 uncultured Eubacteriales bacterium | reverse complement strand
TTAAGAGGATTGGAAATTCCAATCCTCTTTTTTATTGCCTGTCTCGTTTAAATATAGTCTGCATTACCGTTTTTTTCGGCGCTGAATCGCTTTGCATCTCCGTCCAATACTCTATGTACTTTCCGGTTCCTATTGCTACGCAGCTGATGGCGTCATCGGCAATCATTACATTTGTTCCCGTTCGTTCCTGAATAAGCTTGTCAAGTCCGTAAAGCAGGCTTCCTCCGCCTGTCATTACAATCCCTCTGTCAATAATATCCGCTGCAAGCTCCGGCGGCGTATGCTCCAAAACGTTATGAACAGCCTCAGCTATCCCCTGTGCGGACTCCGACAATGCAAGCAGCATCTCATTTGAAGTGACTGTGATGTTTTTGGGCAGTCCGGTAAGGAGGTTTCTGCCCCTTACATCCATTGACACCGGCATCGTTCTTTCATAGGCTGTGCCTATATTAATTTTCAGCTGCTCAGCCGTCCTTTCACCAATAAGCACATTATGCTTTTTTCTGATAAAACGGATTATAGCCTCATCAAAATCGTCTCCGGCTATTTTTATTGATTTACTGACAACTGTCCCTCCTAAAGAAAGCACGGCTATATCAGATGTGCCTCCTCCTATATCAACTATCATGCTTCCGCACGCCCTGGAAATATCTATTCCCGCGCCTATAGCAGCAGCAACCGGTTCCTCAATGAGAACAACATTTCTTGCCCCTGCCTGGCGCACGGCGTCCTCAACAGCACGTTTTTCAACCTCGGTTACACCGCTTGGTATGCAGACTGAAACCGTTGGTTTCACAAGGGATTTTTTAACAAAGGCTTTGTCAATAAAGTACTTTATCATTTTTTCCGTAAGCTCATAATCGGATATAACCCCTTGTCTGAGGGGTCTGATTGCCGCAATATTTCCGGGAGTCCTGCCGAGCATGCGTCTTGCTTCCTCACCGACGGCAAGTATTGTGTTAGTATCTCTGTCAACGGCTACGACCGATGGCTCATTGAGAACAACGCCCTGTCCCTTTATATATACAATGACATTGGCGGTACCTAAATCAATACCTATGGTCTCGCCTATTCCAAACATATTAAACATAAGCATGTTCTTCCTTTCAATTTATGAGTTTTTAAGCTCCACAATTGTAACTCCCATTTCTCCCTCGCCGTATACCCCGGGACGGAAGCTTCTGACATGCGGATTTGTCCTCAAATATTTCTGTACAGCGGCTCTGAGCACTCCAGTGCCCTTGCCGTGTATTATTGTTACTGTTTTAAGCCCTGCGAGGAACGCGTCGTCAAGGTATTTATCTATATTTCCTATTCCTTCCTCAACATTCTGTCCCCGGCAGTCAATTTCAGAAGCTATAAACTGGCTCTTTCCCGCTCTGACCTTAGATGATACATTTCTCATCGTATTAGTCTTTGGTTCCTTCTTAGCCTCATAGTAAGTAAGCTCCTTAAGCGGAACCTTTATTTTCATATTACCGCACTGAACCATGACATCACCGTTGGAATCCGGCATTGACATTGCAACTCCCGTTCTGTCAAAAGATACAACATATACCTCGTCTCCCTGCCTTAAATCCTTTATGGGCTTTACTGACGCTACCTTCTTTTTCTGCGACTTTTCAATAAGCTCATCCATAGATGAAACCTTATCCTTAAGCTCAGAGCGTTTTTCGTTAAGCTTATTCTGTCCAGCATTTTCTCTTGCAGCCCTGTTAAGCTCCTTTATAATTCTGTCTGATTCTTCTTTCGCCTGCTGATAAACCATTCTGGCCTCTGCCCTGGCATCTGCAATTATCTTTTCTTTCTGCTCATTAATTTTTGTCCTCTGGGCCTCTACCTCATTTTTAAGGCGCTCGGCTTCCCTGCGGTACTGCTCCGCCCTCTCCTGCTCGTATATAACGGATTTTTTGCTTATCTCAAGGTCTGTAATAACATCCTCGAATTTCACGTTTTCACTGCTTATAAAGTCCTTTGCGCTGTCTATAACGTAATCAGGAAGCCCAAGCTTTTTGGATATTGCAAATGCGTTGCTTTTTCCGGGTATACCAATGAGCAGCTTATAGGTTGGCCTAAGAGTCTCCACATCAAACTCGCAGCAGGCGTTTTCAACCCCGTCTGTTGACAGCGCGTATACCTTAAGCTCACTGTAATGTGTTGTAACAGCAGTCCTTACATTCATTTTGTGAAGATGCTCTATAATTGCCATTGCCAATGCCGCGCCCTCGGTAGGGTCTGTGCCCGCGCCCAATTCGTCAAAAAGCACAAGGCTGTCAGGAGTAACGCCGTCAAGTATTTTAACTATATTAGTCATATGGGCTGAGAATGTACTGAGGCTCTGCTCAATAGACTGTTCATCCCCTATGTCCGCGAACACATCGTCAAACACCGCCAGCTGTGAGCTGTCAAAGGCCGGTATATGGAGGCCCGACTGTCCCATAAGTGTGAACAGCCCGAGTGTTTTCAGCGCTACTGTCTTGCCTCCGGTATTTGGCCCGGTTATAAGAAGAGTGTTGAAATCCCTTCCTAAATTTATATCTATGGGCACTACCTCCTTCTCATTAAGAAGCGGGTGCCTTCCTTTTCTTATATCTATTATCCCTTCATTATTAAACTTAGGCTCCGAACCGTTCATTTTGAGCGACAGCTCAGCTTTAGCAAATACAAAATCAAGGTGGCTTATAATATTTATATTAGCCTCCATTACATCAGCATTTTCAGCCACAAGGGCTGACAGTGCAGCTAATATTTTTTCTATTTCCTCTTTTTCTTTAGCCTGGAGCTCCTTAATCCTATTATTAAGCTGTATTACGGCTGTTGGCTCCATAAACACTGTCGAGCCTGTATTAGAACGGTCATGCACCATTCCCGGAAAGCTATTTTGGTTCTCCGCCTTAACAGGGACGCAGTATCTGTCGTTTCTTATTGTTATTACGGCATCCTGGAGCATTGTTTTATAAGAAGAAGAATAAATTATTGAATTAAGCTTATCTCTAATGCTTCCATTGGCGGTTCTTATCTCACGCCTGACTGAACGCAGTCCGCTGCTGGCATCATCTGAAATCTCCTGCTCATTTAAAATACAGCGCGTAATTTCGTTCTCAACATTGTTTACAGTTTTGACAACATTGAAATAGTCCTCAAGAATGGGATAGGTATCCGCCTTATTTTCTTGCTTGGCATAATTTTTAACCTTACGGCATACATAAAGAAACTCTCCCACGGCCATTAATTCATCTATGCCAAGAATTCCTCCAGCCACAGACCTTCCAAGCTGAGTCCTTATGTCCTTTATCCCGCCTAGCGGCAGTCTGCCCTTCTTTAAGGCCATATTTACGGCCTCCGTTGTTTCGCTCAGCTCCCTCGTAATTTCCGAAATGGTACAAAGCGGCACCAACTGAGCGCACTTTTCCTTTCCCATTGGAGAAAGGGCCATTGAGGTCAGTTTATCCCTTATTTTTATATATTCTAGTGTTTTAAGTACTTTATCGTTCATTTCCAGTCTCCAATTATTTTATTTCCTTAATGAGACCGCTCCTGTAGGCATCCATAAGCTTTTCAAGCTCTTCGATATTCTTTTTTATTTCCTTGCCTATGTCAGTGCTTATTACCCTTATTCTTGCCTGTGAGTACTGAAGCGCCACAGTTGAGGAATGTATATCCTTTTCCTCTGCTATGGCTTTTTCCCTCGATTCAAATGGCTCGTGGGATACAAGCACTAGTCCGTGAGAGTTGTAAATAAGCGTATAACCTGCTATACCCG
>CAUHBX010000198.1 GCA_959604475.1 uncultured Eubacteriales bacterium | reverse complement strand
CCCGGAAGTACTGGCGCCCCATAGGTAATTATTTCTGCTCCGCTGTTTTTAATAGCGCCCGGGGTGTTATCGTCGGGGTCTACACTCATTCCCCCTGTGCATAGTATCATATCCAGTTCCATTTTCCTGAGTTCCTCTATTGCCCTCTCAATATTTTCCATACCGTCGTCAACTACAATATGGCTTGTGACATTTATACCGTATGTCCTCAGCTTCTCTATAATAACAGGCGTAAAGGTATCCTTAATAATCCCCTTATACACTTCGCTTCCGGTTGTTATTACCCCCGCCTTCTTCAGTTTGTAGGGCGTTACTTTAAGAATAGGCGTTCCGTTAAATATCTCCTCAGCCTTCTTAAGCCTTTCCTCCTTTACAACAAGCGGTATTACTCTCATTCCCGCAAGCTTGTCGCCTGCCATGACGCCCGTACCGCTGTGACGCGCCGCAATCATTATATCCTCAATCATATTTATTTCGTCAAGCCTGTTCACATCCGTCTCAAAGTATCCGTCGCACTGGGCGAAAGCCTCTATCTTTCCCTCTTTTATTTCCGCTGAAGGCTGTATGTTATCGCCGCCGCATATCCTGTACAGTCTTTTTGCCGCGTCATTTTCGTGTACCATGCCTTCTTCCATTTCCCATACGTAAAGGTGCTCCTTGCCCATTGAAAGCAGCATAGGTATATCTTCTTCTGTAACCACATGCCCCTTTGCAAACTGGGCTCCTTTAAATTCTCCTTTTACTATCCTTGTCAGGTCATGGCAAAGCACATGCCCTACGGCGTCCCGGGTTTTTATAAGCTTCATCTACTCTGCCTCCAATACCGTTATCTTATCGCCCTTTTTGAGGGTTCCTCCCTTTTCTACAACCGCAAATATTCCCTCTGTCGGCATAACACATTTTCCGGTCTTTTTCTTAATCTCGCAGTCATTGTGACATTCTTTGCCTATTTGGGTAACACATAAAATGCATTCACCTATCTTAAGCCTGCTGCCAACTGGCAGTGTTTTAAGGTCTATGCCAATGGTATTGATATTTTCCGCGAATGCACCTTTTTCAAAATCCATTCCCTTTTCCCTCATTTTATCAATACTTTCCTCAGCAAGAAGGCTTACCTGTCTATGCCAGTTTCCTGCATGGGCGTCTCCCCTAATACCGCTCCCAAGCACAAGCATGATGCTGTCAGCCTCATGCTTTACAGTTCCCTTTTTTTCGCTTATATTAACAGACACTACCTCTGCCATTTATAATCACCGCTCTTTCCGCCTGTTTTTTCCACAAGTGTTATTTCACCTATAACTATATCCTTTTGCAGGGCCTTGCACATATCGTAAATTGTAAGCGCGGCGGCTGATACGGCCGTCAGCGCCTCCATTTCAACCCCTGTTTCGCCCTTGCATTTGACTGAGCTGAATATCTCTATGGAAGTTTCCTTTACTGTAAAGCTTATATCTATACCTGTAGTTATAACCGGATGGCACATCGGTATAATTTCAGATGTGCGCTTAGCGGCCATAATTCCTCCCACCTGGGCTACTGAAAGTACATCTCCCTTTCTGACTCCCCCGCTTTTTATCATTTTAATCGTATCTGCCGACATATACACAATCCCGTATGCCTTAGCTGTCCTGAATGTCACGGCTTTGTCAGTTACATCTACCATTCGGGCCCTTCCCTGACTGTTTATATGCGTAAAGCCTTCCATAATTTCACCCTCAATCATATTTTTATTATTTTAGCATTATTCTTTTAAAAATACAACGGTTTTAAGAGAAACATAGACCGTTTAATGATAAAAATATATTTTTTATCGATAAACATTAAAAATATATTGCAATACATTAAAACCTGTGCTATACTCCCTTTATCAAAACCGAAAATAATACAACTTAAATTCAGGAGGCTAGGCATGAAAAATTTAAACAGGCTCGCCATGACGGCGGCAAAAATACTTGAGGTGCTACACTGGCTTGGTGCGGCGGTTTCTGTGGCTGTCTCAGCTATGAGCATATTCGCACAAAATACTTTAGGGTCATTGTTCAGCGGCTTTGCAGAAATCAATGTTTATGGCTGTGAAATCGCAGCATTGCGTACTTTTGCGATATATGCGCTGATTATTCTGTCTCTTATGGCTATGGTATTCAGAAATGTGTATTTAATTTTTAAAACCGCAGAGGGACGTACATGGTTCTCCAAGGGAACAACCCCATTTCAGCATGACATAACCAGAATGGTTCGCGAAATAGGTATTTTCTATATATCTGTTCCTGTAATCGGGCTGATTATGAGCGTTATTGCGCGAATGGTAATAGGATATGAGGCTGCTGAAATCAGCATGAGCCTCAGCGGATTAATAAGCGGTATACTTATTCTTTGCCTTTCTCAGGTATTCTCCTACGGAATGGAACTGCAGAAGGACATAGACGGGCTTTTATAGGAGGTTTGCAATGGGTAAAATTGTACTTCACCTCGACAGAATGATGGTAGAGAAAAAAATGTCCCTAAACGAGCTTGCAGACAGGGTCGGAATATCCAACGTGAACCTGTCAAAGATTAAGAATAATAAGGTAACAGCAATACGTTTCTCAACACTTGCGGCAATATGCGAGGTGCTTGAGTGCAAAGCCGGGGACATATTGGAATATACAGATGAAGAATAATAGGAAATGCAAACAGGCGGCTTTGATAATCAAAGCCGCCTGTTATGACGTATAATTATTTAATATTTGTGGCTTTTCACGTTGTAGAAGCTTAGGCATCTAAACGCCCTTCGATGTCTTTCTCCGCATTTTGTAACGCGCCTACTCCTTGCCGTGGCTTTTCACGTTGTAGAAGCTTAGGCATCTAAACGCCCTTCGATGTTCCTCTCCGCTTTTTGTAACGCGCCTACTCCTTGCCGTGGTTATTCGCTTTGTAGAGATTAAGGTTTACTTTTTTGCCTTGCTTTCGCAGTAGATGCATCTATAGATGCCCTTTTCCCTATCTGTCAGCTTAAAGATATGGGGAAGCTCCTGCTCAACCGATGTTATGCATCTGGGATTTTTACATCTAATTACGCCTTTAATTCTTTCGGGAAGCTTAAGGCTCTTTTTCTCTATGGTCTTTCCGTCCCTGATTATATTTACCGTAAGGCCAGGGTCAACATAACCGAGGACGTCAAGGTCAAGGTCTATCATGCTGTCTATTTTTATTATATCCTTTTTGCCCATTTTCTTGCTTGCCACATTTTTGATAATAGCGACAGAGCAGTCAAGCTTTTCAAGGCCGAGCACCTCATAAAGATACATGCCCTTTCCTGACTTTATGTGGTCGATAACAATTCCGTTTACTATTGAGTCTATAGTCATTTTAAAGCCTCCATCCCAAGCAGTTTAAGAATAAGTGCCATCCTGATGTATTTTCCGTTAAGCGCCTGTCTGAAATAGCAGGCTCTCGGGTCATCATCAACCGCAACGGAAATTTCGTTTACCCTGGGCAAAGGATGAAGTATTCTCATTGACTCTTTTGCGTTAACAAGCTTTTCCGGAGTAAGAACATAGCTGTCCTTAAGCCTTATATAATCCTGTTCATTGAAAAATCTTTCCTTTTGAACCCTTGTCATATAGAGTATATCAAGCTGCGGCATAGCATCTTCAAGATTGGGGTTTTCAACATACGGTATTCCCTTTTTCTCAATCACGTCTACCTTTATATAGTCTGGAAGCTTCAGCTCGTCAGGAGATATAAGCACAAATTTTATATTTTTATATCTTGACATGGCTGCTATAAGTGAATGGAC
>CAUHBX010000197.1 GCA_959604475.1 uncultured Eubacteriales bacterium | reverse complement strand
TGAGGTAAGCGTCAGGCACGAATAGCCCTGGGAATAAATGGGCCCCCAGTCGTCCGGCTCCACTATATAAGTTGTTTCATAATTATATACGTAAATGTTTTTATCATCCCTGAGATAAAGGAGGTCGCCCTCCTTCAGCAAATCAATATAGTAAAACGGTGCGTCGTCTGTAACGGTTTTATTTTTCACACCGTTTCTGTGCCCGGCTATGGACACGTTCCTGTTGCCCTCCCCCGGAAGCTGGGCGTAATCGTAAAGCCCTACGCCTTTGGCAAGGGTTTTTAAATCAACTCCGTTGTAAACCGGCAGCTCTATATCAAGAGACGGAATTACCAGCGATAAGTTTCCGTCGCTGTAGCCCTGCCTTTCCTCTGTTATAAAAAGCTTGTCATACGGAAGCCCGTCGTCCTCCAAATCATCCGCAGTGTTATCTTCCGTTGTTCCGACAACAGGGCTTTTAACGGCGTCCTTACGGAAATTTTTAACGTCCCTAATATGAAGGTGCACCGCGGCTGTAAGGCATACAAGGGCCGCTAAAATCAGCAGTATGCCGGCATTTACTTTAGTTCTTTTGTGCATTGTCCATAACGCCTCCGGAATTTATATCGGGACAGATAGGCTCGCACTCAAACGCAAGCTCAACACATAAATAGGGGTTTTCCTCCTTAAACAGGTTCATCACCCTGTTCATTGCCCTTCTGCTGTTCTCAACGGATATGTACTGAAGCAGTACAAGCATCTGATTATTTCCATGCCTTGTGATTATATCGCTTGCACGCAGGTTTTTCACAAGTATAGTTGAAAGCTTGTTAACAGCCGAATTGAAATAGTTTAAATTTAAATCCCTGTTTGAGGTAACGGTAATCAGGCATAAGGCTGAGTTGACGCCCTGCCTTACGGCCTTCGCCCTTTCAAGGTTATACATACTGTGGAAAAAGGAAAAATCGCACAGGCAAGCTCCCGAATATATGCTTCTTTCGGCAAGCTCCCTCTCGACGTCATCTAATGTATATTCCTCGTTTCTTCCGTAGCCGACTATTTCCCAGTATAAATTTTGAAAATCGCTGGATACTTTTACCCCCAGATTTTTATATATCATATCTACCGCTGTTCTGTACCTTTCCATTGCAAAGCTTTTTTTGCCAAGCTTAAGCATTGAGCGTATCAGAACAGTCTGAAGCTTTTCGTTTAAAATAGTATCGCTTTCGCTGTTTTCCCCGCACAGGTGGATAACCCTGTCATACATTTCATTTTCAAACAGCAGCTGGCAGTAATCATGTATTAAATCCGTAAAAATATTGTGATAATGCACATTTAACGATGTCACCCATATTTGGTCGGAAAAGTCGCTGAGATAGCTTCCCTTATACAGGGTCACAGCCTTTTCATATATATTTATTTTTTCTTTCTGTTCAATAAACGGATGCTTCGATTTATAATAAAGGTTTTCGAATTCGTCCGCGTCAATTTCGCACTTAACATCAGGGTTCCACCTATAGCCTCCCTGAAAGGTTATGATACATTTGGTTTCATCTTTGAAAAGCGGCTTCAGCATCCCTCTTATCCTGTACATGGTAGTTTTAACCGAGCTTTCAGGGTTGGAGCTTTTGTCGTCAAGCCAAAACATATCAATAAGCTTGGAGCTTGATATCGGTATATCCTTATTTATAATCATATAGCATAAAACCTTTAGAAGCTTACTTCCCTGGTTTTCCTCAAACAGAAGCGTCGCCTCTTCGGACTTTATGGAAAACTTGCCCAGCATGGTTACATAAACCCCTTTGACGCTTTCCTCAATGTTTGCCATATACTTTCCTCCATTCAACAATCGACAAAACCTTTAATAATATATTATAGCACACGCTTTATAAAACTGTAAATGAGTATAAAAAATAGTTTATCCATAAAAAAATTTTTCAAATGTGACGGAAATGTAACCGCGCCGTGTTTAAATAAAATCATAAAAAGGATATGTATGGATATCTGCAATAAAGAAGGGAAGGAATAGAATGAAAAAGCTTAAAAAAATAATTCCGTTTATAATATCATTGTCATTGGCCCTTGGCTGCGCTCCGACAGCTGTATTTGCTGATGATTCCGTAACGGCCGGCAGCTCTGCTGAAAGCTCTGTGGAGGACAGCACAGCGGACGTATCAGTTTCTGACGATAATATTTCTGACAGTACCAATGAGGAGACTGTCATAGACGAAGCTGCTGCAAATGATGGCTCAGCAGCGATTACAGACAGCGGCATCCCAGAAGAAACAACAGACATCAACACGGACAAAGACAATTCAGACATTACCGATTCAGAAGATATTGCTGAAAATAAAACAGTTGATGACAATTCATCTGAAGGCGTAAATGAGTCTGAAAATATCATTACAGGTGAAACAGACGTTATTATAGACGACAGCTTATTGGATAGCACCGTTTCCGAAAGCAGCGGCAGCACAGTACCAAATGAAATAAATAACGATGTTTCAAACAATATAGACAATGACGGAGAGCTGATTGTTGATTTCGCCGCAGGCACAGCGGTTACAACTGATGAAAACCTTATTGCAACAACAGATATAATGACCCTTGAGGCTCCTATAGACGGAATTTCTGACCCTCTTGCAACGGCAGACCCTGAGTCTTTAGAGGCCAACGTATTGCTGGGCGCTCCCGCTCCTGAAAAGACTGTTAAGGAGCAGATTTTTGATAAGCTTAATAACGGCTTAAAGAAATATAATGGCACTTCAAACAGTGAAGCAAATCTGTCAGACGAATTTAAAAACGAGCTTAACGATGTATTTGGCAGTGTTATAGACAAATACAGCGAGGATGAGCTTAAAGAGCTTTCGGCTCAGCTTAACAAATGTAATAATGCCGACAGCTTTGTAAATATAGTAAACGGCGTTACAGCTAAATACGATGGCTACAGCTCGGAGTTATCACAAACCAACTATCTTTCCGGCTTTTGGCTTAAGGATGATGAGGGAAATTATTACTATACCTACTGCGCGGATGAACATAATCCCTCTCCAGGTGTAGGAACCAAATATGAAGAAATACCCGACTCTCTGACAGATGACCAAAAGGAAGCTTTATCCAAGGCCCTTCAGGCCGGCTATCCCTTTGACTCATACGGCTTCAGTTCGGAAAGCGAATATCCCGCAGGCAATGGATATTATACTCAGAGTGTAATATGGGATATTATAAACAATGCGGATAGCCCATCGTTTAAGGGCAATGACTACAGCGAAAAGCTGTTTGACTACGCTACAGGAAAAGATACAACAGAATATGAAAGAATTGATAAAATAGAGGTTTCTCTTAAGGGTGATACAAAACTTAATTATAATCCCGATGCAACAGGCGAAGGCTCTGACGGGGCATATACGCAGAAGGTAACCCTTGAGGCCAATAAAACAGCCGGTGTAACCTTAAATATTCCCGACGGCTTAAGGGTATATGATAATAACGGAAATGAAATAAAAAAGGATACTGTGGTTTATGTCAATGACCCCACAGAGCTTACCATTGTTTCTGACGCTGATATGGGCGAAGCAACTGCATCAATAGGCTACAGCTATGTAAGCTATGAACAGGTGGCCCAGGACTCTATCCATGTTTTTAAGTCATACCAGCTCTCCGTGTCTACAGGTATTTCAACACATTTAATTAATAAGCCTTTTCAGAAAATAGTAGGCTACCAGACTAATAAGGTTGAAAACAGCGGGCTTATAACAGTAACAGGAACACCTGTTAAACCTGACCCTGATGACACCGATGATAAACCAAAACCTGACCCT
>CAUHBX010000196.1 GCA_959604475.1 uncultured Eubacteriales bacterium | reverse complement strand
GATGATTTATACAAAAATTATTGACATTATTTATTGTGGGCGTTATAATTTTTACAGTATTATAAAGGTACATAAGATATTAATGGGGATTACTGTTTTATGTACGTCTACTATCTACAAAAGTTATAAGGAGGCTACAATTATGCAATTTATTGATTTTCCAGAAATGAACTTTGTTATTCAGGGGCTTGATATGGTTGATATACCGCCTATGTACAAAATGCTCCAGATTTACGATTCACAAAAAATTGATGACCCTGCAGCCTATATCAAAAATATGATGGCTGAATATAAGGGAATCAACAAGGAAGAGCTTAAGGGAAAAAGGCTTGCTATTACAGTAGGAAGCCGTGGAATTCCATTCCTTCCGCAGATGGTAAAGGCTATTATTGACACACTTAAGGAATGGGGTGCAGAGCCCTTCATCGTTCCTGCTATGGGAAGCCACGGCGGAGCTACTGCAGAGGGACAGCTTGAGGTGCTCGAAAGCCTTGGCATTACAGAGGAAAGCATGGGCGTTAAAATCCCTTCATCTATGGAAGTAGTTGAGGTTGGTAAACTCAAAAACGGTGCTCCTGTTTATGTAGACAAGATTGCTACAGAGGCAGACGGTATTATTCTCTTTAATAAGGTTAAACCCCATACAGAGTTTAGGGGACCTCACGAAAGCGGACTTTTCAAAATGGTTGCTATTGGTCTTGGAAACCATAAGGGAGCTTCTATGTTCCATGCCCAGGGATATGAAAACATTCCTACATTCTTACCTGAGCTTGGTCAGGTTTTCCTTGACAACTGCAAATTTACATTTGGCATTGGTGTTCTTCAGAATGCTTACGATGACATCTGTACAATCAAAATGTGCGACAGAAGCAATATATTTGAGACTGATGCAGCAATGCTTGAAGAAGCAAAAGCTAAAATTCCTGTGCTTAAGTTTAAAAATATTGACCTTCTCATAATTGATGAAATCGGTAAAAACATGTCCGGTTCAGGAATGGACCCTAACGTAGTGGGAAGAAATATGGCAAGGACATTTGTTGACGAAACAGGAATCAGACATATTATGGTCAGAGGAGTAACTGAAGAATCCCATCATTCAGGAGTTGGTATAGGACTTGCTGATATAACAACAAGAAGATGCCTTAACAGCATCGACTGGGATGCTACATGGACTAATGTAGTAACAGCGCAGGTTCTTCGCGGCGGTGGAAAAATTCCCCTTTACAGAAATAACGATAAAGATGCAATCTACACAGCAATTAAATGCAGCGGCGGCATTGATATGAAGAAGCCCCGTATAGTAAGAATTAAGAACACCCTTGAAACTGCTCATATTGAGGTTTCAGAGCCGCTTTATGAGGAACTTAAGGCATATGATGATATTAAATATATCGAAGGACCTTACGAACTTAAATTTGATGAGGAAGGCTTCATTGCTGACTGATAAAAAATTGAGTATAAACGACCTTGCGAAAGCAAGGCCGTTTTTTTGTGCAAAATTGCAGAAATCTGGCTGAAACAGGCAAAAACCTTGATTTTTTGTGGGGGGGGTATAATGGGAATTGAACATGAAAACTTAGATTAGAAGGGGTTGAAAAAATGAAATTACAAAGGATGAAGGGCATATCAGCAATACTGGCGCTGAGTATGACGCTGGGAATGTGTCAGTTTACAGTGTTTGCGGATGATTCGGTGGAACTATGGGTAAACGGTGTAAACATTTTAGAGGAAGATGACAACACAGTGGAATGCGGGGAAGGAACGGCGGTATATGATGAAGAAACTAATACGCTTACGCTCGAGAATGCCATTATTGAGAGCGGAGAACAATACACCGGTATATGCCATTATGGTACTTTAGAAGATGTACTTAAGATTAAACTAATCGGCGCTAACAAAATTGGCAAGGCAGACGGTGATATACAAAGAGGCATATATTCATTTAGCCCAGTAGAAATAAGCGGCAGAGGGACGCTTGAAATAGAAGTAGAATATAAAAGCAGTTCAGTCGCAACATGTGGTATTGCAGCCTATAAGGGTATGGAAATAAACGGTTCTGACATATCCATGACATCTAATGATGACAGCAATATGGTTAATGGGCTTGATTCAAATGAATTCGACGGTGGATATGTTAGAATAATTAACAGTGAAGTTAAAATAGATGGATTTGAAATTGGAATAAATGTACCATGCAATGATATTGAAATTGAAGGCAGTCAAATAAGTATGGAGAATGTTAAGCGGGGTATAAACGGCGGTGCCCCGGATATGGATGGAAATTATATAATTAAAGACAGCACCATTGATATTTCAATAGTTGGAGATGAGGATTTAGGATATGTGGCATTAGCCGGGAAAGGTATAGCCGTTCAGGACACAAATTTAGATGTAAACGGTCAGATATATTCATGCACTTCGCTTAATATTAATGAGGGCTCCGATATAACGGCTGAAAGCGAATGGCCCCCATTATATGCCGAAGAAGATATAAATATTGAAAACAGCAAAGTTTGTGCTAACACCACATCCAGTACAGCAATATATACTGAAAAGGATTTATTAATTGAAAATGGCTCAAAAATAGAAGCATCAGGATATTACAGGGCTTTACAGTCAGTGGGAAGCATGATTATTAGTGACTCAAAAGTAAACGCGGTATCAACAAATGATATAGCGATATGGAGTATAAAGCAAATAGAGCTTGACAGCGAGGTTTACGCTAAAGGCGGTGAGGGTTACC
Organism: uncultured Eubacteriales bacterium; assembly: GCA_959604475.1. Classification (GTDB taxonomy): domain Bacteria; phylum Bacillota; class Clostridia; order Lachnospirales; family Anaerotignaceae; genus Metalachnospira. The sequence goes on along the minus strand of CAUHBX010000196.1, from coordinate 1,067 downwards.
CTGCAATAGCTGTGAGATACCAGAAAACCGACAGTGATAATGAACCGGAAGCAAAAATCACATTAAACAAAAACTATACTGAGGAAAACAGAGGAAAAATATCAGCCTCAGATTGGTATGAAGGCGGAGGTAAAACCTATAGCTGGACGTCCTTTATCGCCAAAAATGACGACAGTAAATTAGCTACGGATTTTGCCAACGGTTTAAATGAGGTAAATATTATCAAGGAAAAATCAGAAAAGAAATCTTCAGGAAGCAGCCACTCGCTTGAGGAAAAGAAGGGTGGAAATCAGGAGGAGCAGCGTGAGGAAGAGCCTGCCGATACAAATCAGGTGAGCGGACCGTTTGTTGACGTCAATAAGGATACACCTAACTATGACGCAATAATAAAGGTTTACGAAAATGGCTGGATGGAAGGCATAGGCAACGGTATATTTGCTCCAAACGGAACGCTTACAAGGGGCATGGCAGCACAGATACTGTGGAATGTTGCCGGAAAGCCAGAGTCTGACGGTGTAAGTCCTTTTCTTGATGTGACAGGCGACAAGTATTACGCAAGGGCCGTGGCTTGGGCTTATGAGCACGGTATTATTTTAGGATATGATGAGACAACCTTTGGACCTGACGATTTTGTCACCATTGAGCAGTTTGAGATAATGGTGGCTAAATACAAAGGTATGGCGCCAGCTCCGTATACGGGGACTTCACCTAATGCTACAAGGGGATATGTAGCAGGGGCTATTGTTTAATAAATTGGTAAAAAGACGCGGATATTTTATCCGCGTCTTTTTACTTATGCCGGCTTATGTGATATAATTTATACAGGTGATAATTATGTCAGATTACGTATTCAAGGAAATAACCTGTGTGAATGCTTGTAATAAGGTCAAGGGTGGATTTCCATACAAATGGGATTTAAACGTGTATCGCGGATGTGAGCATGGCTGTAAATACTGCTTTGCAATGTATACACACAAATATATGGAATCACATGACTTTTTTAATGAAATATATGTTAAAATAAATATAGTGGAGCAATTGGAAAAGCTGCTCCGTTCTAAAAGCTG
>CAUHBX010000195.1 GCA_959604475.1 uncultured Eubacteriales bacterium | reverse complement strand
AGATACCATAACACCTATGATTTTGAAGAGTATTTGAATGGCAATGGTTATATGAAGGAAAAAGAGCTTCTTACAGATTTTGAAATGTACGAGGAATTTATGTTCATGGGGCTAAGAATGACAGAGGGAGTTTCGGAAACAATATTTAAAGCGAGATTTAATAAGGATATATATGATATCTATGGAGATGAAATTAGGGAGCTTATTGATGCAAAACTTTTATCATCAAAAAACGGACGTCTGTATCTGACTGGCAGGGGCATTGATGTGTCAAATCAGGTGTTTGAGCGCTTTATCAGGTAAAAAGGACAGATTTAAAAAAATCTTAATAAATAATTTTTAAAAGCACTTGACATATTATGTGGAAGGTGCTATTTTATGTATTAAAGATTAGCACTCACAACTAATGAGTGCTAACAGAAAATTAAGTTAAGGAGCGGGGGATATGCAGTTAAATGACAGGAAGATGAAAATTCTTCAGGCTATAATTAAAGATTATATTGATACTGCGGAACCTGTCGGCTCAAGGACTATCGCAAAGAAGTACAGTCTTGGCGTAAGCTCGGCAACTATAAGAAATTAGATGAGCGACCTGGAGGAAATGGGCTTGATTGTTCAGCCCCATGCTTCGGCAGGCCGTATACCATCAGATAAGGGATATAGGTATTATGTAGACACAATACTTCAGAAAAAAGAATTAATGACTGAGGAGGACCAAAGCTATATTAAGGATATAGTTAATAAAAATGTAAGCCAGATAGAATACCTTATGGAAGAAACCGCAAGGGCCCTTTCATCATTGACAAATTATACTACATTTATATCAGAGCCTGTTATTAGAAAAACGACGCTTAAGCAGGTAAGACTGATGCCTTTGGATGATATTTCTGTTATGCTTGTAGTTGCGACTGGGGAAAATCATATAAAACACTATGTTATACCGGTTCATACAAGTATTAGTGAAAACGAGCTTAATCGTATGAATGAGGAAATAAATACTATCCTGAAAGGGAAAACAAGAGATGATATGACTGATGATGCTGTCAGGGACTTAGCACTTGTAACCAGAGAGCACCAGGAGCTTCTTAAGCCTATGCTTAAAAATATCAGAAAAACAATTGCTTCCGCAGAAAGTATTCAAATACATTTAAGCGGAGAAAAAAATATTCTGGACTTTCCTGAATTCAGCGATATAGACAAAGCTCGTACTCTTTTTAATACCCTTGAAGAGAAGGAAGTACTGTTAAATATAATTGGAGACGCAGGAAGCGGAAAAACAGATATTTCAATTGGGACTGAAAATGAGCTAGATGAAATGAAAAATTGCAGCGTGATTAAAACAAGCTATAAGGTAGGAGATAATATTTACGGGACAATCGGTATTATAGGACCTACAAGAATGGATTACGGACAGGTAATATCCGTGCTTAACGGCATGGCTAAAAATATTGAAAATATAATGAATTCGGCAGCTAAGGGAAAAAATAAGGCCATTGAAGGGAAGGATAAGTTAAATGAATAGCGAGGAAAACAAAGCGTCTGAAATAGATGAAAACGCACAGGAGAATGCAGCGGAAACAACGGAAGAGGTTACAGGCGAAGTAGTGGAAGAAGCTAAGGAAGCTGATAAAACAGAGGCTAAGGCTAAGGGCCTGTTTAAAAATAAAAACGCCAAGCATGATAAAGAAATAGAAGAACTTGGTGAAAAGCTTGCTGAAGCTCAGGACAGATTTCAAAGAACCTTAGCGGAATTTGATAATTTCAGAAAACGTACTATGAAAGAAAAGGCCAGTATGTATGACGATGGAGTCAGAGATACCATTGAAAAGCTGCTGCCGATGTTTGATAACCTTGAAAGGGCTATAAACTCAGTAGAGGGAAAGGTTGATGAGAATGACCCTCTCCTTAAAGGTGTAAAAATGACTGATAAGCAGCTTAAGGAAATATTAGCTTCAATGGGAGTTGAGGAGATAAAAGCCCTTGGCGAAAAGTTTGACCCTAATCTTCATGCCGCAGTCGCTCATGTTGATGATGATGCCTTTGGTGAAAATGAAGTAATCATAGATATGCTTAAAGGTTATAAATATAAAGATAAAGTAATCAGACACAGTATGGTTAAAGTAGCTAACTAATTTGAAAAATCTATTTGTATAATATTCAGGAGGAATTAATTATGGGAAAAATAATCGGTATTGACCTTGGTACAACAAATTCATGTGTAGCTGTTATGGAGGGCGGACAGCCCGTTGTAATAGTAAACTCTGACGGAGCCAGAACAACTCCATCAGTAGTAGGCTTTGCTAAAAATGGCGAGCGCCTTGTCGGCGACTCAGCTAAACGCCAGGCTATAACAAATCCTGACAGGACTATAAGCTCAATCAAAAGACACATGGGTGAGAACTACAAGGTTACAATAGACGATAAAAACTATTCTCCCCAGGAAATTTCAGCTATGGTGCTTCAGAAACTTAAAAGCGATGCTGAAAGCTATCTCGGAGAAGCTGTAACAGAGGCTGTAATTACAGTACCCGCATACTTCTCAGATGCACAGAGACAGGCAACAAAGGACGCGGGCAAAATTGCAGGGCTTGACGTTAAACGTATAATCAACGAGCCTACTGCAGCGGCGCTTGCTTACGGACTTGATAACGAAAAAGAACAGAAAATCATGGTGTATGACCTTGGCGGCGGTACATTCGACGTTTCTATTATAGAAATCGGCGATGGTGTTGTAGAGGTTTTGGCAACAAACGGTGATACAAGACTTGGCGGAGATGACTTTGACAACAGGGTTATCAATTATCTTGTGAGCGAATTTAAGAGAATGGAAGGGATTGACCTTTCTGCAGATAAGATGGCAATGCAGAGGCTTAAAGAGGCTGCTGAAAAAGCAAAGAAAGAACTCTCCACAGTAACCTCATCAAATATTAACCTTCCTTTCATCACAATGAACCAGGACGGACCTAAACATCTTGATATCAACCTTTCAAGAGCTAAATTTGATGAACTGACAGCCGACCTTGTTGACAGGACAATGGGTCCCGTTAGAAATGCGCTTTCAGACGCAGGACTTAATGCTGCTGAGCTTGACAAGATACTGCTTGTAGGCGGTTCAACAAGAATTCCCGCCGTTCAGGATGCGGTTAAGAAAATTACAGGAAAAGACCCGTTCAAAGGAATCAATCCCGACGAATGTGTTGCTATCGGAGCTTCAATTCAGGGCGGTAAGATGGCAGGAGATGCAGGTGCGTCAAGTATTCTTCTCCTTGATGTTACACCTCTTTCACTTGGTATTGAAACCCTTGGCGGTGTAGCTACAAAGCTCATAGAGAGAAATACAACAATACCTACAAACAAAAAACAGATATTCTCGACGGCGGAGGACAATCAAACTGCTGTTGACATACATGTTGTACAGGGTGAAAGACCTCTTGCTAAGGATAACAAAACGCTTGGAAGCTTCAGGCTTGAAGGTATCGCACCTGCAAGAAGAGGCGTGCCCCAGATAGAGGTTGCATTTGATATTGACGCTAACGGCATCGTACATGTATCAGCTAAAGACCTCGGAACGGGAAAAGAGCAGGCTATTACAATTACAGCTTCCACAAATCTCAGTGATGATGAAATTGATAAAGCCGTAAAAGAGGCTGAACAGTATGCAGAGGCTGATAAAAAACGTAAAGAAGCTATTGATGCAAAGAATGAGGCTGACTCTCTTATCTTCCAGACAGAAAAAACCTTGGGAGAACTTGAGGGCAAGATTTCAGACGCTGATAAAACAGAAGTGCAGAATGAGCTCACAAAACTCAAGG
>CAUHBX010000194.1 GCA_959604475.1 uncultured Eubacteriales bacterium | reverse complement strand
GATAATGGCTGCTGATTACTCAATTATCGGCTATGAGACATCTGATAATGGAGAGGAACAAATATTAGTTGGGGTATCAGCAATAAACGGTGAAGGGATATATAATCATCTTGAAGATGAACCTTCTGTTTCTGCCAAAGCACTTTTTAGAATAAGAGGAAACAGTTCAAGAAGATTTGATAAAAAGAGCTACAGGATACAATTTATTGATGATACTAATCCTGACAAAAAGAAGGATGTATCTGTTTTAGGAATGCCTGCTGATATGGAGTGGGCATTGCACGGGCCATTTTTGGACAAAACACTAATTCGTAATTATATGTGGATGAATATATCAGCAGAGGTTATGGGTTATGCACCGAATGTCCGTTTTTGTGAGCTTATATTGGATGGGGAGTATCAAGGCGTATATGTTTTAATGGAAACCATACGCGAGGGGGAAAACAGGATAAATCTAACAGACTACGAGAAGAATTCGCCTGTATGCAGCTACATGGTGCGCTTTGAGCCAAAATCCAATCCTAATAAAGTTATAGATAACTTTACTTACTATACAAAAAGACTTGAAGAGGGCACAAAATCAGAAGTTATTTATCCTGGTGCCAATGAACAGACCGAGGACGTTAAAAAGTATATAAAATCAGATTTAAATGAAATTGAGCAAAAGCTATTCTCACAGGAATTTAAAGACGAACCTGACAGCTGCTGGAATTATTTAGATATGGATTCCTTTGTAAATTACTATATTTTACAGGAGTTTTTAGCAGTAAACGACGTTTTTTCTGCTTCAACATACATGTATAAAGATGTCAGAGGCAAGCTTCATATAGGGCCTGTTTGGGACTATAATAACGTACTGAATAATTTTTTGAGGGAAATGCCCCAGAATGAATTTTTATTGTCGCAGCGTGGCTGGTACAGCCAGCTAATGAGAAGTGAAAAGTTTGTAAAGCGTCTGATTGCGCGTTACAGGGAGCTTAGGGAGGGCTATTTGTCAGAGGAATACCTAGTGGACTATGTTATGGAAACTCAAAAATGGCTTGGCAGTGCTGTAGAAAGAAACTTTGAAGTATGGGGATATTCATTTGACGTAAATCAAATTCAGCCGTATGAAATGAAAAGGCCGTTTGGAAGCAAAAGAAAAGAGCAGCCTGTAGAGGAATTAAATCCTACAAACTATGAGGAAGCCACACAATGGATGCTGGAGTATATGAAAGGACGAGGTCGCTGGATGGATAATAATATAGATTCACTCCTCCAGTACTGCCATCCGTCTAAAAATTCAGCTTCGGCCTTGGATTGAGAGGTAAAGCCATGAAAAAGTTTATTATTGCAGTTTTGATTATTGCAGCTATAATATTTGGCTTGGACTATGCTTTTTACCACTATGGCTTTTATATTAATATAAATCCTGAAGCTCAGGTTACAGTTCCTTTTAGAACTTCTAATAAGGAATTTCAAAAGCTGGATGAAAGCGGTGAATATGAAGAATTTATATTTAAGGGCGTAGATATTACCGCGAGAATGCCTGGACATTACGGTTCTGAATATTATACTGATAAGGAGGACTATTTGAGATGGTTTGAGCTTATCGGTCAGATGGGCGCCAATTCGGTACGCGCGCTTACAGTAATGGACGACGATTTTTATGACGCGATATATACATATAATACAGAACATGAGAAGCCGCTTTATTTACTGCAGGGCATTTCAGTATCGGATACTGCAAACTATGGATATGGAGACGCTTATGAGGACGATTTTTACGGAAGCCTCCTTAACGACGGACTTAATGCTGTTGATATAATACATGGAAAGAAATCTATATCCGCTGCTGAGTCCGGAGGAACTGGAAGGTACAGACATAATATATCTGAATGGGTTGCCGGTTATATGCTTGGCAGCGAATGGGGACCGGATGTTGTATCATACACGAACCACAACGACTTATATACAGGAAGCTTCAGCGGAACGTACTTTTATACAGACAGTGATGCAACCGCATTTGAGGCTATGCTCGCACAGGTTATGGACTGCATAATCGCTTATGAAAACGATAAATATCATGTACAAAGACCAATTGGTTTTGTAGCTGACCCGTCTACTGATTTATTGGTTTATGAGGAATCCTATGCCAGACAGCTTTTAAAATACTGCTGCATTAATTCTGAAAATGTAAAAAGTACTGACATGCTGTTATCAGGACAATTTGCGCCATACAGGCTTTATGATTTCTGCGATGATTTTTCGGCCTATCTTGACATTTACCAGAATGAAGACATAAAAGATATGCTTGTGGGCCTGGACGATTCCTCTGCATATGGGGGATACTTGGAATTTTTGTCCAGATACCATACTATGCCGGTTATTGCGGCAGGATACGGATTTTCGTCAAGCCGCGGCATAACAAGACAGTATCAGCTGCCCCTGACTGAGGAGGAACAGGGCAAAAACCTTATAGATATTTATGAGGACGCTTTAAATGCGCAATGGTCAGGAGTATTCATATCAACCTGGCAGGATACTTGGGAAAGAAGAAGCTGGAATACAGGCTTTGCCGCTATACATGCCAGAAATTACCTTTGGCATGATTTACAGACGGAAAGCCAGAGCTATGGCCTTTTAGCTTTTGACCCAGGAGAAGAGGAAAGAGTATGTGTTATTGACGGAAATGCTGAAGAATGGTCGGATAATGATTTGGTTCTTAATAAAGACGGAACTAAACTTTATTGCCGCTATGACCAGGAGGCACTGTTCATTCTGGTTCAAGGAGATAATGTTTTACCAAATAATGCTCTGTTTATCCCGATTGACACTACACAGGAGTCAGGCAGTAAGGTATGCCATAATCCTTACTTGACTTTTGACAGGGAGGCAGATTTTATTTTGTGTCTTGACGGTTTTGATAACAGCAGATTGATGGTACAGGAACGTTATGATGCTACAAGAGAAAATTTCAATTCAGAGATAACGGGCGTTGACCCTTTTATACGTTACCCATCTGTTGACACCAAGGACTTTGTAACTGTATATATGGCATTGGACAATGAAAACCTTGTTGCTAATTTTGCCGGACTTACACCGGAGGAGAGGAAAGAACTAAAATCATATAATAAATGGGAAACAGGAAGGCTGGTTCATGGAAATGGTGATTCTAACAGCTCCGTTTTTAACTCTCTTGCAGATTTTTGTTATGGAGAAAACTGTGCTGAAATCAGGATTCCATGGCTGCTTATTAATGTCGGAGACCCATCCTCCATGGCAATTCACAGTGATTATTATGTGAATTACGGTGTTGATTTTCATACAATATCAAAAATATGGCTTGGCATAACAGACAGCTATGAAAAAGCATACATGCAGCCGTTTAAAATAAAGGGGCTTGGAACAAAGCCTAAATACCATGAAAGACTCAAAAAGTCATATTACGTTGTACAGGACAAATGGGCAGGGTGATATTATTGAGATTATCAGTAAATAGTTTAATTTATTTTTACATATTCATCTGTATATCACTGCTTATATTTAATGTGTTTTATATACTGCATTCAGGCAGGGTAAGAAGAGAACACAGTAATAAAATAAATTTCTGGGATAAAGAAATTTTGTCTGCTGTAGAATATATAAAAGACAATGAATGTATTTGTAAAAGCCACGCAAAAAATATGCTCTCAAAGCTTAAGAGAATAGGACAGCTTACAGCGTATAATCAAGCTGTAATTAATTTAAAATCTTCAGGCAGTATGAATGATTTTCAGGCCTATTTTGACTTATGCCATGATATATTTCAGGAGCTTGCCCTTCATTATTCAAAAAGAGAACCG
>CAUHBX010000193.1 GCA_959604475.1 uncultured Eubacteriales bacterium | reverse complement strand
TTTACTGGATTCTTGCTCCTATAAATATGTTAAATATGTTAAATATTTATATATCGCGCGCGAAAAAAAGACAAAAAAGTCATTTGAAATATTCTAAAATCAACTGTCTAAAATTTCCATTGTCATTCTGGAACCCAGACGAAAGCCATCAATCCAAACTTCTGAAATTTCAAACGGTATCTCTGAAATTTGGTCGTCAAGAATATTAAGAAATTCACCAACTAATCGAACGTCATGCTGTTGCAGCTTTTCTATAAATTCTTGATAATGTTTCCGATGAAGCCGGCATACCTCTTGATATTCTTTTGTCTTTGCATAATAACGTGAAGACGGTTCTAATGTCCCGTCATAAAGATTTTTAAGCAACTTATCCAAAATTGTACCCTCCGTCTTTGTAATATATTTTTATATTATAAATATATATTATATTATAATAGCATACTTTTACGATAATAAAAAGATTATAATTCATAGTACACAACAACAATGAGGTGCTGTCTATGAATAAAAAATTTGTCATAAGAGAAAAAAGGGACATAAAAGAAGACAAATATACAAATATCAGCATTAGAGTTGAAAAATCAATCATAGAAGATTTTGACAATTTGTCGGCCAAAAGCGAGTGGTCAAGAAATGCTCTAATCGGCATGGCATTGAAATATGCCTTAGACAACTTAGAATTTGTTCCGGAAGAAACAACAGACAAGAGGGAATCCTGATTTGTGCAATCTGGATTCCCTCGGCTTCTATTCTGGTAACGAACATCGTCCGTTCCGTCAAGGGCTTCGCAAGTCAGCTTTGCTGACCCTTGACCTCTCTAATATTACATCACAAATACCATTTAAACGTCCAAAATACCGCCTAAAATCAATTTCATATCAAAAATGGATAATTTCACCGTTGACGGACAAAAAGTGTAAATAAGGGCAAAATTCAAAGGATAAGGCTAGAAACGCAAGTAGTAGCAGAATTGGGAATCCTATGCTATAATGAGCAGGCTACCGCCCCCTATACAGGTAGGGAAAGGGGGTGTTCACCATGGATTTATTCTCATCTTTTTTTATCTCCGTTTTGGCAAGCGTAGTTGCCTACTGCATTTGCAAATGGCTGGACGGAGACGAATAGCAGGTAGTCAGCCTTGGGTCTAAGCCACCCATCCGAAACGGAATAGAAAAAGCCCGGAGGTCGCAACTCCGGGCTTTTTCGCATGTCACCATGGACATTCTCATCTTTTTGCCTACTGGCATTATAGCATATCCGGTATATCCATGCAATATGCTTGACGGGCTCTGCTCTTGAAAAAAATTTTATTTTCGGGTTTACATTTTTGGAAAATCTAACTATTTATCTTTGGGGACGCCCATGCTGCGCGCTGGCCTGTGGCATTTTTTGGCTCACCCGGAAAAATGGTGGAAATGGATTAAAAGAGCATAAGGGGAAACTGACGGCACGCAAGCGTTCCGCCCAGGCAGTGCCTGGGGTTTCCCTGTCTCCAACACGTTTTGGATATATATACAAATATGTCGCAATAGATATACAAATTTTTGAAGCCAAATCCGTATCGGATTTAGAGGAAAAATGAAGTGTTGTTAATCTCCATAAATGTGATAAAATGGCTTTTAGGAGGAGTTTTTTATGTGGTTTGAAAAGGTCAAAAACTGGAGGAAAAAGAAGCGAGTCTATCCTGCAAAAAGCCCAGGACGTCCTCGCCTGCAGCTGAATGAAAAAGAGATTCGAGAAGCGTATCAAAAGGGCATGAAAATTTCTGAAATTGCCCGGCAAAATAAATGTGCCGAAACAACTATACGGCGCCGATTGGGTCTCTGAAATTTTCTTTTTTGGGTGGATAGGGTATATTTACAAAGTGCTGTATTGGTGATATAGTGAGTTCATAAATTAATTTATGAAAAGGACGGAATGAGTTATGAAAGAAACGCAGAAAGCGAAGATAGAACGTCTTGAAGCCGAAAATAAGGCTCTAAGAGAAGAACTCAATACCATATATGAAAAGTATCATTCTTTGTTAGGTAATGCTGACAATATAGCTATATCTTCTCCGGCATACCGACAGTTACAGCAGGATTTACTTGTCCAAAAGGAACGTGCCAACATTCAGGAGAGGGAACTTGCCGCTTGTAAAAGAATCCGTTATCAGCAGGCTGAAAAACTAAAGGAGTTTCAAAAATTAATTGATGAACAAAATACGAAAAATCCAAGAAATGCAGGACGCAAGCCGAAGCTGACAGAGGGACAAATACAGGAAATAAAAGAAATGCGAAAAAGTGGTATGTCTGTGAGGGATATTGCGGAAGTTTTCAAGTGCTCTACAGGCCTAGTGTGCAAAGTTTCTTCAGAATGCTCATAAATTAAAATGTGAACATTCTTAATTTTCGTGTTAGACTATTAGGAGGAAAGGTAAAGGTATGAGTAGAGAAACGATAAAATGTTTAATTGATACGATATCAGAAGATAATCCATTACCAGATGAGATTGAGGCCGTAGCAGAGGCTAAAGCGGATAAATCAGCCACAATCTCACACAATTCCATACACTGGGATTGTGATTAAAAAGGCAGTTAGAAGAGGCGCTGTCGCTTTATCACACAAGCTCGTCAAACCCCTTGATTTAGCTATGGGGAGTGTAAAAAGTAGCGGGAATCATAAATTAAAAAATGAACAAAAACCAAATTTCTTCCAGGCCTGGAAGAAGAACATGAAAAAGCTGAACAGCACTTTTTTGAGAAATCGCTAATCAATGCCTTCTAGGCGAAGCTGAGTAGCTTTCTTTGCCATGACCTGCTCAATAGGGCTTTTAGTGGAGAGGACAAATTTAATTTTAATAACTTTTCTCCCCTTTGTCATGGTTTCGTATGATATCTGCAGGTCAGTCATTTCATTAATTTCTCTCATCGCAATTTCAATCACATATCTTCTAAAATCTGGAAACCTATGATATGACTTTACATCTTGAACCATAAGTAAATTTTTCAATTCATCAATATCAAAAAGTACACTTTTCTGAAAAGCATATGACTTTAATAATTCATAGAGCCTTATGGAAAAGGCTGAACTCATGCCTAAAATATTGAATAATTGATATTGGGTGAACCTTTTCTTGAGGTCAAAGAGATACGGAGCTAAGTCTTCATCAATCCGTACAGTCACAACTCCACTCTTTTTATTTGTTCTGGCTTTTGCTAACCAACCAACAAGAATTTCTGAACCGTCAGACATGGATAACCACATACTCTTATTACGGAGCTGTTGTAACGTTTTTTTGATATAGGCATAATTTCCCCCATTATCCCAGTCAATCCCACAAATTTTGCAATATGTTTGGATATCAAATGTATAGTCTAGCTGCCATGGGGAATCCGGGCAAATTTTAGACCGGGTTTCTACAGTAGCCGGTTTTATCATAGAGCAAATATAGGCGACTGTTTTTTGCTCTATGAGTGATAGACTAAAGCGACTCTGTTGGATAAGTGCATTCCCCTTTACAACCCAATAATCTTGTTTTGTTTTTATTTCATTCTTTTCCTCGTCTATCATAGAAATACCCTCCTTAGTATTATTAAATGTAGCATAGTATTGTGAGCGGTTCAATCGGAACTCATGTTTTGTGAAAAATCTATTTTCAAGTCACAATAGACCGTAATAAAACTCACAATAGACCGTAATAAAACTCACAATAGACCGTAATAAAACTCACAATAAAATACCATAAACCCATTGATTTTACTGGATTCTTGCTCCTATAAATATGTTAAATATGTTAAATATTTATATATAGCTAGCGAAAAAAAGAAAAAAAAGAAAAATAAAATATTCTAAAAACAACTGTATAAA
>CAUHBX010000192.1 GCA_959604475.1 uncultured Eubacteriales bacterium | reverse complement strand
GAAAGCCAGCTTATTAAGTTCGGATATGACGAGGCTCATATCCGTACTTTTGTCATGCGGCAAAATTCTGCTGACAGGATAGACGTCCATATAAGAAAGGACGAGCGGAAGGGAATGGCTTTAAACGGCATTCCGATAAGGAGAATGGCTGAATTTTTCGGAAATCTTACTGCCGTTATATTTTCGCCGGAGGACCTGCGACTTGTTAAGGGAGGGCCGTCAGAAAGACGCAGATTTATGGATATTGAACTGTGCCAGCTCAATAAGGTATACTGCCACGACCTTCAGAATTACTACAAGGTATTAAAACAGAGAAATAATCTGCTTAAAAGCGCCGCCAGGGACAGCAGCCTAGCGGATACGTTAGATGTATGGGATATGCAGCTTTCTGAATACGGAGAACGTATAACGGCAAAAAGAGAGGAATTCACAAAAAGGCTGAACGATATTTCTGGAAGGATACATTCAGGCATAACCGACGGAAGAGAAGAATTTTCAATTGAGTATAAGACAAACTTTGAGCAGGGCTCACTTTTGGAGCGGCTTAACCACTTCAAAAAAAGGGACATTATCCTTGGCTCAACCTCCTGCGGTCCCCATAAAGACGATATGGCATTTTTCATAAACGGAAACGATACAAAGTTTTACGGTTCACAGGGACAGCAGCGTACGGCTTCGCTGTCTGCAAAATTGGCCGAAATTGAGCTTATAAGAAACGAAACCGGTGAGGAGCCTATTCTTTTGCTTGACGATGTTTTAAGCGAGCTGGACGAAAATAGGCAGCTTTTTTTGATGGACAATATCGGAAAGCTCCAGACATTTATTACATGTACCGGTGTTGAGGACAGTATTAGTAAATATATCAAAGACAGCACCATGTATAATGTGAAAAACGGAGATTTTATTAAAGTAAATTGATAAGATTTTATAGATTATATAAGATGTTTTTTATGAAAAGTTCATAATTTTTTAGAAATTTATGTTGCCTGTTTTCTTGTTAAAACAGGCAATTTGTGGTATACTATATAAATAAGGAAAGAATACAATTGTATACAAACTGTATTTAGTAATTTAGCCCTCTTAAGCGGGTTTTAAGGAGAGATAAGAAATAATGTCGACAGAGTATAATGAAAGTTCAATTCAAGTACTGGAGGGGCTGGAGGCCGTAAGGAAGAGGCCCGGTATGTATATCGGCTCAACCTCGGCAAAGGGCCTTCACCATCTTGTATATGAGATTGTTGACAACGCCGTGGATGAGGCGCTCAGCGGTTTCTGCACGGAGATAGACGTCACAATACATCCTGACAACACGATTTCCGTAAAGGATAACGGCCGAGGCATACCTGTCGGTATTCACCATCAGAAGGGTATACCAACTGTAGAGGTAGTTTTTACAATACTTCATGCCGGAGGCAAATTCGGCGGCAGCGGCTATAAGGTTTCAGGAGGCCTGCACGGCGTAGGCGCTTCGGTTGTTAACGCTTTAAGCGAATGGCTTGAGGTTAAGGTGGCGGTAGACGGCAAGCTCTACGAGCAGAGATATGAAAGAGGAGATGTCAAAACTCCGCTTACTCTTGTTTCAGATACCGATGACCATGGAACTTATGTAGGATTTAAGCCCGATAAGGAAATATTTGAGGACCTGGTATTTTCCTGTAAAACACTTGCTTATCATTTAAGGGAAACGGCCTTCCTCACAAAGGGCCTTAAAATCAATCTGAATGACCTTAGAAGCGATGAAAACAGAGACCCTGATGATGTAAAGCAGGAAGTTAAAAAACATTTCAGCTTCCATTATGAGGGTGGAATAAAGGAATTTGTCCAGTACATAAACAGGACTAGGACAGCGCTTTATCCCGAGGTTTTTTACGCAGAGGGAAGCAAGGACGGAATACTGGTTGAGGTAGCCTTCCAGCACAATGATGAGTATAACGAGACTATATTCTCGTTTGTAAATAATATTAATACAACCGACGGAGGAACGCATCTTGCGGGCTTTAAATCGGGACTAACAAAGACGGTCAATGAGTATGGCAGAAAGTTCGGGCTTTTAAAGGAGTCGGACAAGGCGCTTTCAGGAGATGATATCAGGGAAGGAATCACTGCCGTAATAAATATAAAAATAAGCGAGCCGCAGTTTGAGGGCCAGACTAAAACCAAGCTTGGAAACAGTGAAGCCAAGGGGGCGGTTGAGGCTGTCCTTTCTGAAAAGCTTGAATATTTCCTTGAGGAAAACCCTGCTATTGGAAAAACCATATTTGAAAAAGGGCTTCTTGCCTCAAGGGCAAGGGACGCAGCCAGAAAGGCCAGGGAGCTTGTAAGAAGAAAAACAGGGCTTGAAAATACAAAGCTTCCGGGAAAGCTTACAGACTGCACAAGCAAGGACCCTACCGAGTGCGAAATATATATTGTAGAGGGTAATTCAGCCGGTGGTTCTGCTATAAAGGCCAGAGACCCCAGGACGCAGGCTATACTTCCTTTGAGGGGTAAAATCCTTAATGTTGAAAAGGCCCGCCTTGACAGGATTTTAAACAGCGAGGAAATAAAAAATATGATAACGGCCTTTGGCACCGGCATTTCCGAGGATTTTGATATAACAAAGCTCAGATACCACAAGATAGTTATTATGACCGATGCCGACGTTGACGGGGCCCATATCAGGACTCTTCTTCTGACCTTCTTCTACCGCTATATGCAGGACCTTATAAAGGAGGGCAAGGTTTATATCGCCCAGCCTCCTCTTTACAGGGTAGAGAAGAATAAGCAGCATTATTACGTATACGATGATATGGAGCTTGATAAGCTTTATGCTGAAATAGGCAAAACAGGTATAAGAGAGGTTCAGAGATATAAGGGCCTTGGTGAAATGGACTTTGACCAGCTCAGGGACACGACAATGGCTGTGGAGCACAGAATACTTAAAAGGGTGAGCCTTGAGGACGCCATTACCGCCGACGAAATTTTCAGTATGCTTATGGGTGATAATGTTGAGCCCAGACGTGAGTTTATAGCTGAAAACGCACAGTACGCAGAGATGGATTTTTAACAGCCTGAGGACTGTCATTAAATAAAACTGTCTTACTTTTGAAAAGTTTGGTTTTTGAAAGGATTTATGAAAAATGAGTGATAAAGAATTGGATAAAGTCGTTTCCGTCGATATTAACGAGGAAATGAAGCAATGCTATATAGACTATGCCATGAGCGTTATTGTGGCAAGGGCCCTCCCGGATGTAAGGGACGGGCTTAAGCCTGTTCAAAGACGTATACTTTACTCGATGAGCGAGATGAATCTGGACCCAAATAAGAGCTACAGGAAGTCCGCCCGTATCGTCGGAGATACAATGGGTAAGTACCATCCCCATGGCGACAGCTCAATATATCAGGCTATGGTGCGTATGGCACAGAACTTCTCAATGCGCTATATGCTGGTTGACGGACATGGAAACTTTGGCTCCATTGACGGATACGGCGCGGCTGCCAGCAGGTATACTGAGGCAAGAATGTCAAAAATAACGGCCGCCATGCTTGCTGATATTGATAAAAATACGGTTGATTTTGTTCCAAACTATGATGAAAACGAAAAGGAGCCGGTTGTTCTCCCCTCAAGAATACCTAACCTTTTGTTAAACGGAGCGACGGGTATCGCCGTAGGTATGGCAACCAATATACCTCCTCACAACCTTGCTGAGGTTATCGACGGCGTTGTGCTTATGATAGACAATAAAAAAGAGGGCAGGGAAACAGATATTGAGGACCTTATGGAATATATTAAGGGCCCTGATTTTCCGACAGGCGCAACTATACTTGGTAAGAGCGGTATTAGGGCGGCATATAAAACAGGCCGCGGAAAAATAATTGTCCGTGCCCTT